>JBIQHO010000020.1:0-22734 GCA_044508545.1 Bradyrhizobiaceae bacterium
GCATCGCGCCAGTGGCGGCGAAAGCTGCACTTATTTCGGACCGCGGAAATGATCGGGTCTGTCACCTCGATGCGCAAACGAAGCCTTGCCGAAAATCAGGCGTCATCATCCGCGAAAGCGGACGATCCGGTAAATCGGAAAGCTGCGAGGGAAGTCAGAGTCGACAGGGAGTACTGGATACTCCGCCTTCGCGGAGTATGACGACCGTAGACCCACCGACCTTACCTACCACACGCATTTGTCAGGAACCGGGTATGGATACCTCCTCTCTCGACGACCGCAAGTCCCGTGCTCGAAACTGGTTCGAACAGCTGCGCGACGATATCTGCGCGGCTTTTGAAAAGCTGGAGGACGACGCGCCGGCCGGGCTCTATCCCGGCGAGGCCGGCCGCTTCGTGCGTACGCCGTGGGAGCGCGCCGATCACACCGGCCAACCGGGCGGGGGCGGCGTCATGTCGATGATGCACGGACGGCTGTTCGAGAAAGTCGGGGTGCATTGCTCGACCGTGTATGGCGAATTCGCACCGGAGTTTCGCGCGCAGATTCCGGGGGCCGAGGCCGATCCCAAATTCTGGGCGTCGGGCATCTCCCTGATCGCGCACATGCGCAATCCGCATGTCCCCGCTGTCCACATGAACACCCGTTTCGTGGTGACGACAAAGGCCTGGTTCGGCGGCGGCGGCGACCTGACGCCCGTGCTCATGCGGCGGCGCACCCAGGACGACGCCGACAGCGTCGCATTCCACGCGGCGATGAAGGCCGCGTGCGATGGCCACGCAGTGGCCGACTATAACAAATATAAAACCTGGTGCGACGAGTATTTCTATCTGCCGCACCGCAAGGAAGCGCGCGGCATCGGCGGCATCTTCTACGACTGGCACGACAGCGGCGACTGGGATGCCGACCTCGCCTTCACGCAGGATGTCGGACGAGCGCTGCTCAAGGTCTACCCCGAGCTCGTGCGCCGCAACTTCAACACGCCATGGACCGCCGCTGACCGCGAGGAGCAGTTGATCCGGCGCGGACGCTACGCCGAATTCAACCTGCTCTACGACCGCGGCACCATTTTCGGGCTCAAGACCGGCGGCAACGTCGAGTCGATCCTGTCCTCGATGCCGCCCGAGGTGAAGTGGCCGTAACGGCGGAATTCAAAGCCGGTGATCGCGCGTGAACCGCGCGACGGTCTGATCCGCAATCTCCGAAAGCGCCGCGGAATCGAGCGGGAAATCCGCCGCCAGCCAGGCATCTTCCGCGATCGTCAGGACATGACCGAGCGCCGGGCCCGCCGCTATTCCGCGGGCGGTGAAATCCTCCGCCTTCAAGGGGAACCCCGGCGGCTGCCAGCGTTGCGGCAGGGTTGCGACGTTTAGCCACGGCGCCGGATCGGCCCCGAGACCCGCCCGCGCCCAGCCCTGCATCAGCCGGTCGCGGAAGCGCGGCGCGCCAAGCCGGTACAGCCGCCGCCGCGCGGTCGCCTCATCCATGCTACCCAAACGCCACCAGCGATGGCCCATCGAATCCAGTTGCTTGGCCTCCACATTGGAGAGCCGCAGCCGCTGCGCAATCCGCCGCGCATCTTCGGTGACCGATACCGCAAGCGCCGCAAGCCGACGGACCGGATCCGGCGCGAGCCCCAGCGCGCGCTCGGCGGCGATCATTGCCGCCAGCGGCCCGCGATAGGCGACACCGCCGAGAATAGCCAGCAGCAGGCCGCCATCCTCCATCGCGATCAGCGCCTCCACGGCGCCCTCCGCGACCAGCAGTTTCAGCATTTCCGCCCGCAGCCGTTCGGCCGACAGCGTGGCAAGTCCGGCGCGGCCGCGAATGCAGGCGAGATAGCCCGCCCGATCGGGCTCGCCTGCGCCATAGGCGGCATGGATGCGGAAGAATCGCAGGATGCGCAGGTAGTCCTCGGCGATGCGCCGGTCCGGATCGCCGATGAAGCGCACCCGCCTCGCCGCGATGTCCTCAAGTCCGCCGACATGGTCGTGCACCGTCCCATCGCTGTCGACCGACAGGCCGTTGATGGTGAAATCGCGGCGTTCGGCATCTCGCGCCCAGTCGCGGCCGAACGCGACCCTGGCCTTGCGGCCGAAGGTTTCGACGTCTTCGCGCAGCGTCGTGATCTCGAAGGGTTTGCCCTCGACGACCAGGGTGACGGTGCCGTGCTCGATGCCGGTCGGAATGCTCTTGATGCGGGCGGCGGCCGCGCGGCGAACCACTTCCTCGGGAAGCGCGGTGGTGGCGATGTCGATCTCGCCGACCGGCAGGTCCATCAAGGCGTTGCGCACCGCGCCGCCGACGACCCGCGCCTCCTCGCCTTTTTCATCGAGCAGCGCAAGAACGCGCGCCGCCGGACCAGATTTCAGCCAGCCCGCTTCGCGCAGCGAGCGGACCGTGTTCACCTCTCGGCTCCGGGTACGAGCCTGCCGTTCTCCATATGCGCCGGAATGTAGGTCGAATCCGGCGGTGCGCCCGAAAAATGCGCCAGCAGGATGAAACTGACGACGACCAGTACGAGCGCCGCAAGCGAGAGCTTCAAGACGATATGCGCCGGCCACGAGGCGGCGATCATGAAGTCCACGCGGTTGGCGATCAGATACGCAACATAGATCGCGAACGGAACCAGGAAGATTCCGATCTCCATAAGAACCGGACGTATCATTTGAGATAGACTCGCTCATACAGCACGCGCAGGATACCGGCGGTAGCGCCCCAGATATAACGCTCCTCGAACGGCATCTCGTAGAACGAGCGCATTCTGCCGCGGGATAGCTTCCAGCCCTGTTTGTGATTGTCCGGGTTCATCAGAAACGCCAACGGCACTTCGAACGCCTCCTCCACCTCGCCCGCATTGAGGCGAAGGTCAAATCCCGGCTTCACCTGCGCCACCGTGGGCAGGATTCGAAAGCCGACGCTCGTGCCGTAGAGGTCGAGATAGCCGATCGGCTCGACGAAGTCGCGGGGAAGGCCGACCTCTTCCCATGCCTCCCGCAGCGCGGCATCGACCGGAGAGGCATCGGCCGCGTCGATCTTGCCGCCGGGAAACGCGATCTCGTTGGCGTGATCGCTGAGATGGGCGGCGCGCCGCGTCAGCAGCACGGTCGGCTCCTCGCGCGCCACCACCGGGATCAGCACCGCCGCAGCCCGCAGCGGCTCGTCCCGGGCGATCTCCTGAACGATGAAATCGCGGCCCTGATCGCCGGTCGAGGGGGCGATGCCGGCGTCGGTCAGCCCGGCGGGGATGTCGAAGCGCAGCCGCGCCCGCGCGCGGTCGAAAAAATCTCCGGAGCCATCATCGGTCGCGGGGCCCGTCTCCTCCACCGGCACGTTCAACCTGCGTCCCTCACCTGCTCCGCATCCGCCATCGCAAAAAACTCTCCGCCCGATTCGATACCGAACATCATCCGGCCATCGATCATTCGTTGCTCGCCCATGTCAACTAGATCGTAATACAACGCCCGCGTCACCTTTGCCCAGAGGCCGGCCCGGACGTGCAGATAGGGCTTCAATCCGCCCTTATCCGAGGGCTCGAAG
The DNA here is from genome assembly GCA_044508545.1 of Bradyrhizobiaceae bacterium. GTDB lineage: Bacteria > Pseudomonadota > Alphaproteobacteria > Rhizobiales > Xanthobacteraceae > Nitrobacter. Next base: position 3,538 of record JBIQHO010000020.1, read on the forward strand.
CGCAACCGATGCCCGCAATCGCATGGCACCCAGTCGCCGACATTGGTGCGGAACCGGAGCAGGCGGCCGTTTTCGCCCCCCTCCCCGATCATCTCGACGGCGACAAACGGAGCGTCGTCGACGCGGATGCCGACCTTTTCCACCGGCGTCACCAGAAAGTGCTTGTCATCCTCCCGCTTCAAAATCGTGGAGAACAGCCGCACCAGCGCCGGCCGGCCGATCGGCGTTTTCATGTAAAACCAGGTGCCGTCGCCGGCGATCCGCAGGTCCAGATCGCCGCAAAACGGCGGATTCCACAGATGCACCGGGGGCAGACCCTTGCCGGCCGAGCCCGCGGCATCACGCGCCGCAGTCGCCAGCCCGTCCAGCGTCCGGTGATCGGATCGCCCTTGCTTCGCCATGGTTTACCCCGACCTTGGTCGCCCTGTTCTGGCACAAAGAGGGACGCAAGCCCACTCGCCTGGTGGTTCGGAAATTCGTTTCATGATGCCCGACGATCAAGCGAGGTTCTGAACCCGAACCATACCAGAATCATAAGGTTGCCAGTGAAGTGGTTTCGACCTTCGCCAAAGCCGCATTCGCAGCGGCCGACCTGGAAAATTGGGGCACGAACTGCGGCTCAACGCCGGAACCGGCAAGATACTCGCCACTTCGTGATCCGATGGCTCGAATATCCGGTATTGTGGCAAGAGTTTAATTCCGGGAATACACGGCGCTCGCATATGTTTGACGGATATGGATATGACGACGCAAACGGCGCGGCCTCGCGCAAGGAGTGACGGATGGCTGTGGAAGCTGACAAGGGCGTCGAGAAGCTGGAAGACGTGATCGTCCGCTCGGCCGAGCAGGTCGCGGAGCAGATCCGTGCCGCGCGCGACGCGATTTCCACCGTGATCTTCGGTCAGGACCGTGTTGTCGAAAACACACTGGTAACCATCCTGTCGGGTGGCCACGCGCTCCTGATCGGCGTCCCCGGCCTTGCCAAGACCAAGCTCGTGGAAACGCTCGGTCTCACGCTCGGGTTAGATGCCAAGCGGGTTCAATTCACGCCGGATCTGATGCCCTCCGACATCCTCGGCGCCGAGGTGCTGGACGAGAGCAGCGCGGGCAAGCGCTCGTTCCGCTTCATCGCCGGACCGGTGTTCGCACAGCTCCTGATGGCGGATGAAATCAACCGCGCCAGCCCGCGCACGCAATCGGCGCTCTTGCAGGCGATGCAGGAGCAGCACATCACCGTCGCCGGCGCGCGTCACGACCTGCCGAAGCCCTTTCACGTGCTGGCGACGCAAAATCCGCTGGAGCAGGAAGGCACCTATCCGCTGCCGGAAGCGCAGCTCGACCGTTTCCTGATGGAGATCGATGTCGACTACCCCGATCGCGACGCGGAGCGGCGCATCCTGTTCGAAACGACAGGCGCCGAGGAAACCCTGGCGAAGGCCGCGATGAACGCCGATGTCGTCCTCGCCGCGCAGCGGCTGGTGCGGCGGCTGCCGGTCGGCGACAGCGTGGTCGAAGCCATCCTGTCGCTGGTGCGCTCGGCGCGCCCCGGACCGGAAAGCGGCGACGCCGGGAAACTGATCGCCTGGGGACCGGGCCCGCGCGCCAGCCAGTCGCTGATGCTGGCGGTGCGCGCCCGCGCGCTGCTCGACGGACGTCTTGCGCCCTCGATCGACGATGTGCTCGACCTCGCCGAGCCGGTGCTGAAGCATCGCATGGCGCTGACGTTCGCGGCCCGCGCCGAGGGGCGCACCATTTCCCACGTGATCGGACAACTGAAAACGCGGATCGGTTGATGGTCGCAGCCGCCGACCATGTCAGGCAGGAAATCGAAGCAGTCAGACGTGCCGACGGTGAAAGCCGCACGCTGGCGGCGTCGCTGCCGCGTCTCGTGCTGGAAGCCCGCCGCATCGCCGCCAACGTGATCCATGGGCTGCACGGCCGCCGCCGCGCGGGTTCGGGCGAAAACTTCTGGCAGTATCGCCGCTTCATGTCGGGCGAACCGTCGCAGAATGTCGACTGGCGGCGCTCCGCGCGCGACGATCATCTCTACGTCCGCGAGCGCGAATGGGAGGCTGCACATACCGTGTGGCTCTGGCCCGACCGCTCGGCCTCGATGGCCTTTGCCTCCCGAGATGCCCGCGACAGCAAGCTCGAACGCGCCCTGATCGTGACCTTTGCACTCGCGGAGTTGCTGGTGGCCGGCGGCGAGCGGGTCGGCGTTCCCGGCCTGCTGAATCCGACCGCCAGCCGCAACGTCATCGACAGGATGGCGCAGGCGATGCTGCACGACGACCTCGCGCGCGCCAGCCTGCCGCCATCATTCGTGCCGCCGGCGCGGTCGGAGATCGTGATGCTGTCCGACTTCTGGTCGCCGATCGCAGATATCCAGACCATGCTCGCCGGACTGTCGGCCTCCGGCGCGCATGGCACGCTGCTGCAGGTTGTCGATCCCGCCGAGGAGACGTTCCCCTATTCGGGACGCGTCGAGTTCGTCGAACCCGAAGACGGGCGCGTCATCACCGCGGGCCGCGCCGAACGATGGTCTCGCGACTACGTCGCGCGCGTCGCGCTGCATCGCGACCAGATCCGCGAGGAAACCGAAGCACTCGGCTGGCTGTTCTCGGCCCACAGAACCGACCGCTCCGCCGCCGAATTGCTGTTGTTCCTTCATGCCGGCATGACCGCGGGCAAAGGTGGCACGGCGGGCGCCGTCAAAGCGGGGCGCACGGCATGATGTCGGCGCTTCCGCTGTCGTTCCTTCAGCCGCTGATGCTGCTCGGCCTGCTCAGCCTGCCGCTGCTGTGGTGGCTGTTGCGGGTGATGCCGCCACGACCGCGACGGATCGATTTTCCGCCGACGCGGCTCCTGTTCGACATCGCCGCGAAGGAAGAGACACCCTCGCGCACGCCGTGGTGGCTGACGGCCTTGCGGCTTGCTGCGGCGGCTCTGGTGATCTTCGCGGCGGCCGGACCGGTGTGGAATCCCAAAGCCGGCGCGGCGCGCTCGACCGCGCCCTTGACGATCCTGCTCGACGACGGCTGGAGCGCCGCATCGAGCTGGGAGACGCGGATCAGAGCCGCTGACGAACTGATCACGGAGGCCGACCGCGATCAGCGCGGCGTTGCGATCGTTCCCTTGTCGGAGCCGGCGCATGACATCACGCTGATGCCGGCCGGCACCGCGCGCGTGGCGCTGCGCCAGCTCGCACCGAAACCCTTCGCCGTCGAGCGCGTCGAGACCCTGCCGGCGCTCGAACGCTTCCTGAAGGCAACCGGCGACAGCAACATCGTATGGCTGTCCGACGGCATCGACAGCGGACGCGGCGCGGACTTCGTCGACGGCCTTGGCAAGGTGATCGGCAAGCGTTCCCTGACCATCATCGAGGGCGGCGCGCCGCCGGCGCACGCGCTGACCGCAGCGGAAAATGCCGCCGCCCGAATGACGGTGAAGGTGTTGCGGGGCGCCGCGAACGGTCCGCAAGCCGGAGTGGTCCGCGCGCTCGACCAGAAGGGCTCGCCGATCGGCGAGACGCGCTTCGCGTTTCCGCCGCAGGATCGCGAAACCGAAGCCGCGTTCGACCTGCCGCTGGAATTGCGCAACGACATCGCGCGGCTGGAAATCGCCGGCGAACGCTCCTCGGGCGCGGTGCAGTTGCTCGACAAGCGCTGGCGCCGCCGCGCCATCGGCGTGGTGAGCGGATCAAGCGCGGATACGGCGCAGCCGCTGCTCGCCTCGACGTTCTATCTGACGCGCGCGCTGGCGCCGTTCGCCGATGTGCGGCTCGGCGACAAGGGCGCGCCGCAGCAGGTCGTCACCCAGTTTCTCGATCAGAAGCTGCCGATGATCGTGATGGCCGACGTCGGCGCCTTGTCGCCGGAGTTGCGCCAGCGCATCGACGCCTGGCTCGACCGCGGCGGCGTACTGGTGCGGTTCGCCGGGCCGCGCCTGGCGCAGGCCGACGACGATCTGGTGCCGGTGAAATTGCGCCACGGCGGCCGCAGCCTCGGCGGCAGCATGACGTGGGAAAAGCCGCAACATCTCGCCGCCTTCGCCGCGGACGGGCCGTTCGCGGGCCTTGCGGTGCCGAACGACGTCACCGTCAGCCGGCAGGTGCTGGCCGAACCGGATGCGGCGCTGGCGGCGAAGAGTTGGGCGTCGCTGGTCGACGGAACGCCGCTCGTGACCGGCGAGCGTCGCGGCAAAGGCCTGCTTGCACTGTTTCACGTGAGCGCCGACATGCGCTGGTCCGACCTGCCGATGTCGGGCACCTTCGTCGAGATGCTGCGGCGGATCGTCGATGCTTCCGGCTATACCGCGAACACCGGCAAGACCGACACCGACACAAAGGCTGAAACGGTCGCGCCGCTGCGGACGCTCGACGGCTTCGGCGCTTTCTCGCCGCCGCCCGCCACCGCCAAACCCCTGCCGGTCAACTATCGCGGCCGCGGCAGCGTCGAACATCCACCCGGATTCTACGGACCGGCCGACGGCCCGATTGCGGTCAATACGCTGGCGGCCACCGACCGAATCGTGCCGCTGGATACTTCAACACTGACGGCGCGCCGGGCGAGCTTCACCAATGCCGAACCGCACGATGTCCGCGGCATCCTGCTGTCGTCGGCGCTTGCACTGTTTCTGGTCGACGCCGTCATCGTGGCGCTGCTTGGCGGCGGCCTCGCCATGCTGCTGCGCCGCCGCGCCGCCCCTGCCGCTCTGTTGCTCGCCCTGGCGCTGCCGACGATCGCAATGATGCCCCAGCCCGCGCGCGCCGACAGCGCCAAGGACGAGTTCGCGATGAAGGCCACCTCCCAGACGCGGCTGGCCTATGTCGTGACCGGCAATGCCGATGTCGACACTATCGTCAAGGCCGGGATGAGCGGGCTTACTTTGTTTCTGGCGCAGCGCACGGCGCTGGAAGCCGGCGATCCGGTCGGCATCGACCCCGCGCGCGACGAACTGGCGTTTTTTCCGTTGATCTACTGGCCGGTGGTGCCGGGCGCGCCGAAGCCGTCGCAAAGCGCCCTCAACAAGATCGACGCCTACATGAAGCAGGGCGGAACGGTTCTGTTCGATACCCGCGATGCGATCGATGCGCTGCCGGGCGAGGGCGAATCGCAAACGCTGGGGATGCAGGAACTCCGCACCATCCTCTCGTCGCTCGACATCCCCGAGCTCGAGCCGGTGCCGCACGAGCATGTGCTGGCCAAGACGTTCTATCTGCTGCACGATTTTCCCGGCCGCTTCACCACCGGCCAGACCTGGGTGGAGGCGCTGCCGCGCGACGAGGACGACGACGCGGCGTCGCGGCCGGCGCGTGGCGGCGACGGAGTCTCGCCGATCATCATCACCTCGAACGATCTCGCGGGCGCATGGGCGATGCGTCCCGACGGCCAGCCGATGCTGCCGCTCTCGCCGGGCGAGCCGCGCCAACGCGAATTCGCCTTCCGCGCCGGCGTGAACATCGTGATGTACACCCTGACCGGCAACTACAAGGCTGACCAGGTCCACGCGCCGGCGCTGATCGAACGGCTGGGGCAATGATGAGAATGCTGCACTTCCACAAGCACGGCAGGCTCCCTCTCCCATGGGGAGAGGGGTGGGGTGAGGGCGTACGTCATTTCGGTAAACTCGTGTCCCCTCACCCGGCGCTATCTGGGCGACGCTTTTACGCCGCCATGAGCGCCGACCTCTCTCCGATGGGGAGAGGTGAACATCGTGTCGAGGCGCGCGCATGACCTACGGCATCGCCTTCACCCCGCTGGTTCCCGTAATCGTGCTGTGGGCTGCGCTCGCCGCGATCATCGTGATCGCGGCGCTGCTCGTGGTCGCCCGCGCGCGGGGCGCTGCGGTGCGCGTGGCGGCGCTGGCGCTGATCCTGCTCGCGCTGGCCAATCCGTCGTTCACCCGCGAGGAGCGTGAACCGCTGTCGTCGGTGGCCGCCGTGATCGTCGACAAGAGCCCAAGCCAGAATTTCGGCGACCGCACCGATCAGACCGCGAAAGCGCGGGAGGCGCTGGTCGACCGCCTCAAGCAGATCAAGGGCCTCGAGGTCCGCGTCGTCGATGCGGGACAGGCGGACGGCGAGACCGACGGCACCAAGCTGTTCTCGGCGTTATCCTCCACGCTGTCCGACGTGCCGACCGACCGCGTCGCCGGCGCGTTCCTGATCACCGACGGGCGCGTTCACGACATTCCGGACAATGTCGCCGCGCTCGGATTCAAGGCGCCGGTCCACGCCCTGATCACCGGCCACAAGGATGAACGCGACCGCCGCGTCGCGATCGTGGCGGCGCCGCGTTTCGGCATCGTCGGCCAGAGCCAGACCATCACCTACCGGCTCGACGATCAGGGCGTCAGCGGCGAGCGGGCGAAACTGACCGTGCGCCGCGACGGCGAGGTCATCAGCGAGCGCACCGTTCTGAGCGGGCAGACCGTCAATGTCGATGTCGACATCAAACACGCCGGACAGAACATCGTCGAGATCGAGGCCTCGCCGCTCGAGAACGAACTGACGCCGATCAACAACCGCGCCGTGGTGCCGATCGACGGCGTCCGCGACAAGCTGCGCGTGCTGCTGGTGTCGGGCGAGCCGCATTCCGGCGAACGCACCTGGCGCAACCTGCTCAAGTCGGACCCCAGCGTCGATCTGGTGCACTTCACGATCCTGCGTCCGCCGGAAAAGCAGGACGGCACGCCGATCAACGAACTGTCGCTGATCGCCTTTCCGACGCGCGAACTGTTCCAGCAGAAGATCAACGAATTCCAGTTGATCATCTTCGACCGCTACGCACGCCAGGGCGTGCTGCCGACCGCCTATTTCGACAACATCGCGCGCTACGTGCGCGCAGGCGGCGCGGTGCTGGTTTCGGCCGGTCCCGATTACGCCTCGAACACCAGCATCTGGCGGACGCCGCTGGACTCGGTGCTGCCCGCCGAGCCCGTCGGCGTCACCGAAAAGCCGTTCCACGCGCGGCTGAGCGATGCCGGCAAGCGCCATCCGGTCACCCGGGCGCTCGACGGATCCGCCAACGATCCGCCGCACTGGAGCCGGTTTTTCCGCGAGGTCGATACCCGCAACGTGTCGGTGCCGCCGGTGATGACCGGCGCGGACGGCAAGCCGCTATTGTTGCTGTCGCGCTATGACGAGGGCCGCGTCGCGCTGCTGCTTTCCGATCACATCTGGCTGTGGGCGCGCGGCTACGAGGGCGGCGGTCCATATCTCGACCTGTTGCGGCGGACTGCCCACTGGCTGATGAAGCAGCCGGACCTCGACGAAGAGGCGCTGCGGCTCGAAGTCAACGGCAAGGACCTCGTCGTGCAACGCCAGACCATGGCCGACAGCGTCACGCCGGTCGTCGTGACCTCGCCGTCCGGCAAGAAACGCGAACTGACGTTGAGCGCCGGCGAACCCGGCCTGTGGAAGGCGACGTTGACGGCGGACGAACTCGGATTGTGGCAGGCGACCGACGGCACGCTGAACGCGCTGGTCAATGTCGGCCCAGTCAATCCGAAGGAATTCTCCGAGGTGACCTCGACCGCCGACGAACTCAAGCCGCTGGCGCAGGCCAGCGGCGGCGATGCCCGGCGGATCGCGGACGGCTCAGGCATCGACGTCCCGCGCATCGTTCCCGTGCACGCCTCAAGCGTATTTCGCGGCGACGGCTGGATGGGCGTGCGGATGCGCGACGCCAGCGTGGTGCGCGGCGTCGGCGTGCTGCCGGTGTTCGCGGGACTGATCGGCCTGTTGCTGCTGCTCGGCGCCTTCGCCGCAACCTGGCTGCGCGAGGGACGCTGATCCCGGAGCAACCGGCTTGACGCGGCGCGACCGCGCAACGCTCCCCCGATACGCTCGATGACCGTGACCGCGATCCCACACCTCCCGGTCGATGATGTCGCCTGGCCTCGGCGCGGCAAACTCCGGTTGACATCCGCGGTCCAATGAGGCGATGTTACATTATAACATCTTGGGCGCGCCGGGGACTCTCCGCGGCGGGGGCTTGTCACTGCATGAAGTGGTTCCGCTCGAACATCAAACATGGATCGCGGCTCGCGCTGCTTGCGCTCGCGATCCAGTTGGTGCTGTCGTTCGGACATCATCACGGCACTGCGGCGCTCGCGGCACCTGCGGTCGCGATGCAGCCAAGCGGCGCATCCACATCTCTTGCGACCACAGCCACCGTCACCGATTCCGCCAGCGCGGCGGCCGAGAGTCCGGCAGGGCCCGCGACAGGTCACCATCAGGACAGCGACTTCTGCGCCATTTGCGCCGTCATGGCGCTCGCAAGCACAGTGCTGTTCACCGAGCCCGCGGTCTTGCTGCTGCCCGAGGCGTATCATTTTCTCTATCTGACCACCGACGCCGAGTTCAACCACATCAAGCCGCGGCACGTCGTTTCACAGCCCCGCGCACCTCCCGCCTCCTGACATCGATCGCTCGGCGACGCCCGCGCGTTGGCGCAGCCGTTGCCGTGAGTTTTACCACTCGTCCATCGATTTCGACGGCCGCCGGCCCGCCACGGGTCAAATGTCGGCCACGTCAGGACCCAACAGATGTCAGTTTCTTCCGGTCGTTTTCTGGCGATCGCGCGCCTCGGCGCGGCGTCGCTTCCAGCCCTTGCCCTGGCGATCCCCGATCAAGCCTCGGCTCAAACCGCCCTGCCCGGGATCGTGGTCAACGCGCCCAGCCCCATCGTGCACCGCGCGCGGCCTTCACGGACCAAACCCACGCACACGGTCCGCCGCGGCAGGACCTCTCCTCCATCCACTGCGCGGCAAACCGAGGAAGTCGCTGCGCCGGCGCTGCCCTCGCCCCCTGCCGATCTGCCGGGCACGCTGCCCGTCGTAACCGATCAGTTCGCCACCGTGACCGTGGTCCCCAACGAGGAGATCCGGCGCAACGGGGCCGCGACGCTGGGCGACCTGCTCAACAACAAGCCGGGCATCACCGGCTCGTCGTTCGCGCCCGGCGCATCGAGCCGCCCCATCATTCGCGGGCTCGACGTCAATCGCGTCGGCATCGTGGAAAACGGCATCGGAAGCAACGGCGCGTCTGACCTCGGCGAGGACCATTTCGTGCCGATCGATCCGCTGTCGACCAATCAGGTCGAGGTGATCCGCGGCCCAGCCACGCTACGCTACGGCTCGACCGCGATCGGCGGCGTCGTCAGCGCCAGCAACAACCGCATTCCCGAAACCACGCCGTGCGCGCCGCCGCTGACGACGCAGAGCTATGGCTACGACGTCAAGGCGCCGCAATTCTCGACGCCCTCCGGCTGCGCAAGCTTTGAAACGCGGGGAGCGTTGTCCAGCGTGGACCGGGGTCGCGAAGGCGCGGTGCTGCTCGATGCGGGCGGCAACAACGTCGCGATTCACGCCGACGCCTTCGCGCGGCGGACCGAGGACTATGCGATCCCCGGCGGCGTTCAGAAGAACTCCGCAACCGACTCAAACGGAGGCTCGGTCGGCGGCTCGTACCTGTTCGACGGCGGGTTTGTCGGCGCCGCGATCACCCAGAACAACAGCCTGTACCATATTCCGGGCCATGAGGGCGAAGAGGTCGGTACCCGGATCGACGCGCATCAGACCAAGTTCACCGCAAAAGGCGAATACCGGCCCGATGCCACCGCGGTCGACGCCATCCGCTTCTGGCTCGGTGCAACCGACTACAGCCACAACGAACTCGGGCTTGCCGATGCGGCCGATCCGTCCAGCGACGGCGTGCGCCAGACCTTCACCAACAAGGAGCAGGAAGGCCGGATGGAAGTCCAGCTCGCTCCGTTCAACCTGCGTTTCGCGGCGCTGACGACCGCGATCGGCGTGCAGGCGTCACATCAGGACCTGACCGCGCCAAGTCCCGACGATCCGGGCAGCCCGCTCAACGGCCTGTGGGATCCGAACAGCAACGCAAAGCTCGCCGGCTACGTCTTCAACGAGTTCAAGTTCAGCGAAACGACCAAGGCGCAACTCGCCGGCCGGATCGAACACGTGAACCTCAGCGGTTCGACTCCCAGCGTCATCCCCGAACTGTTCGATCTCACCACCGATCCAGGCGCGATCGGCGCCGCAATGCCGCGGGCGCTGAACTTCACGCCGGCAAGCGCCAGCGTCGGCCTGATCCAGGACCTGCCCTGGAATCTCGTGGCCAGCCTGACAGGCCAATACGTCCAGCGCGCGCCGAAGCCGGCCGAATTGTTCTCGCGCGGCGCGCACGATGCCACCGAAACCTTCGACATCGGCAATCCGAACCTCGGCATCGAGACCGCGAAGTCGATCGAGGCGGGATTACGCCGCGCGGCCGGACCGCTGCGTTTTGAACTGACCGGCTATTACACGCGGTTCAACGGCTTCATCTACCGGCGCCTCACCGGCAACACCTGCGAGGAAACGGAATGCGCAGCCGGGCCCGGTCTGGAATTGAACCAGGCCGTCTATTCCCAGACCGATGCCGTTTTCCGCGGCGGCGAATTCCAGTTTCAATATGACGTCCTCCCCGTCTGGAACGGCCTGTTCGGCATCGAGGGGCAGTACGACATTGTTCGCGCGACCTTCACGGACGGCTCCAACGTGCCGCGAATTCCGCCGCAGCGCGCGGGCGGAGGTATCTACTACCACGACGCCAACTGGCTGGCGCGCGTCAATCTGCTCCACGCCTTCGCGCAGAATGACGTCAGCGGCGTGGAGACGCCGACCCCCGGCTACAACCGGCTGCGGGCCGAGGTCAGCTACACGACCATTCTCGCCAAAAACGACTGGTGGGGAGCACAGAAGGTGACCGTCGGTCTTGTCGGCGACAATCTGCTGAACGAGCAGATGCGCAACGCCGTCGCCTATAACAAGGACGAGGTGTTGCTGCCCGGGCTGAACGTGCGGCTGTTCGCGAACGTAAAGTATTGAGACCGTCTTCGTCACGGCCATCCAGGTCTTCCATTTTTCGGCGGAAGCGTTGGACGACTCTTCACCTCTCCCGCTTGCGGGGGAGGTCGACCGGCGAGGTCGGTCGGGTGGGGCTCCTTGCGCGATGCATTTCCATCAACCTGCGAACTGTCCGCCGTTTCGTATGCGGGCTTCCGAGCTCTCAAAGCGTGGATGGAAAGCCACGCCTACACTCCGGATGCACCGGCTATGCTCCAGTCCGGCCGGATCATGCCGGACACGCCCTCGAACGCGCCGGGGACGAGTTCGCACACCAACAGCCGCGCCCGATCGACCGGGCCCGGCATGTCGACCTGCCCTTTCGGAATCACCTTGAAGCCGACGCGGCCGTAATAGGGCTCGTCGCCGACCAGAACCACGAGACGATGTCCTTTTGTTTTCGCCTCGCCGAGCGCCCGATCGAGCAGCGCACGGCCGATCCCGCGGCCGCGGAACGGCGGCTCGACCGTCAACGGGCCGAGCAGCAGCGCCGGCGTATCGCCGATGCAGGCTGGCAACAGCCTGACCGAGCCGACCAGCAGCGTGCCGATGCGGGCGGTAAAGGACAGCTCAAGCAGGTGATCGACATGCTCGCGCAGCCGGTACGCGCTGAGCACGAAACGGCCGGGGCCGAAGGTGCGTTCGTGCAGGCGCTCGATGGCCTGCGCGTCGTTGACGGCCTCGGTCAGGATGGTGAGGGACAGATCGGACATGGGAGAGGCGGATAGCACCTGCCACGGGCGCGGTCCATCGCCCGCCGCCGATATGGTGACTGACCCGGTCACCGGCGCCAGGTCAGCGTCGGCGGCGCCTGATCAAGGACTTCAGCGATCCGCAGCCGCGTGCCGACCGTGGTCTCCGCCGGCAGGGAATCGGGGGCGAAAAAGCCGCAATCGACGATCTCACAGTTGGGCTCCGGTTTGCGATCCTGCCGGAAGTCCCTGACGATGTAGACCGCGACATGGTCGCGCGGCGAGACGTGGCCATTGAGGAAAATGCCGTGCAACACCGGCTCGCCGGATATCTCGATTCGGCCCTCCTCCATCAGTTCGCGTTGTAGCGCCGTGCGGACCACCTCGCCGACCTCGACGCCGCCGCCCGGCAGATGCCAGCCGGACACATAGCTGTGCCGGACCAGAAACACCCGGTTGTCGCCGTCGAGCACCACGCCGCGCACGCCCAGCGTCATGCCGCGGGCAAACCGCCAATACAGGTGAAGCAACCGCCGCAGCACGGGCTCCAAACCGCGACGCACCCCCCCGACAATCATGACCCGCGCGCCTCTCCGCCGCAGCGATTCGCGGCAATTCGTATTCCCATGATCCTTGCATCAAAGCGGTCCTCTTGCCAAAACCTTGGAACATTCCGGGGCACGAGGCAGCAGTGAAGCAGTTTGCGGATTTGACGGAACGCGAGATCCTGGCGCTCGCCATCTCCAACGAGGAGGAGGACAGCCGCATTTACCACGGATTCGCCGAAGGGTTGGCCGAACCGTTTGCCGCCTCGGCCGCCGTTCTCTCCGGCATGGCGGAGGAAGAGATTCGCCATCGCGGCAGGCTGTTCGATCTCTACCGCGAAAGATTCGGCGACTACCTGCCGCTGATCCGCCGTCACGACGTCAAGGGCTTCATCAAGCGAAAGCCGCTGTGGCTGGCGCGGCCGCTGCACCTGGAGGATGTGCGTAAGTATGTCCTCGGCATGGAAAAGGAGGCGGCGCGGTTCTATCGCAAAGCGGCTGAAACCACCCGCGATGCGTCGACCCGGGAATTGCTGATCGGCCTCGCCGAGGAGGAGGACAGGCATGATTCGCTGGCCGGGCAACTCATCGCAAAACACCTGACGGAGGAGACCAAGGCCGGCGAGTCCGACAGCGAGCGCCGCGCGTTCATTTTGCAATATGTGCAGCCGGGGCTTGTCGGGCTCATGGACGGCTCGGTCTCGACGCTGGCGCCGTTGTTCGCGGCAGCCTTCGCGACCCGCAGACCGTTCGAGACTTTCCTGGTGGGTCTCGCGGCCTCCGTCGGCGCCGGCATCTCCATGGGATTCGCCGAGGCGCTGTCGGATGACGGCAGCTTGAGCGGCCGCGGCTCGCCATGGATCCGCGGCGGCGTATGCGGGCTGATGACGGCGGTCGGCGGCCTCGGCCATACCCTGCCCTACCTGATCCCGGATTTCTACGTAGCCACCGTGCTGGCGGTCGCCGTCGTGATCGTCGAACTCGGCGTCATCTCCTGGGTGCGCCACCGCTTCATGGATACGCCATGGTTGCAGGCGACGTTCCAGATCGCAGTCGGCGGCGCGCTGGTGTTTCTCGCCGGCATCCTGATCGGCAGCGCCTAGCACCGCCGATTTGAAATTCCTGCACTACTTGCCGCACGTTCGTCTTCAGGAATTTCAGATCGAAAGCGGCACCAGGATCGTAAGGTTGCTAGTGAAGCAAATTTGACATTCGCTACCCGGGGAGATCATGCGACAAGAAAATCCACGACGTTTGTCGGTTCGATAATAGTGTCATGATGACCGCATTCACGCTCGCCCATCTGTCCGACCCTCATCTGGCGCCGCTGCCTCGGCCGCGGCTGTATGAACTCGCGGGCAAGCGCGTGCTCGGCTATGTGAACTGGAAACGCTACCGCTACAGGATTCATCGGCGCGACATTGCCGACGCGCTGGTCGCCGATATCAAGGCGCAATCGCCCGGCCATATCGCGATCACCGGCGACCTCGTCAATCTCGCGCTGCCGGGCGAATTCACCCAGGCACGCGCATGGCTCGAGAGCGTCGGCGCGCCCGCCGACGTTACCCTCGTGCCCGGCAATCACGACGCCTATGTTCGCGTGACGACAAAACAGACCTGCCAATGGGCCGAATATATGCACGGCGACAGCGCCCGCGCAGGCGCGCCGTTTTCGTTTCCGTTCCTGCGCCGCAGAGGGCCGCTGACGTTGATCGGCGTGTCGTCTGCAGTGCCGACAGGGCCGTTCATGGCCACCGGCCGGCTGGGACCCGGCCAGCTTGATATGCTGGAGCAGGGTTTTTCACAGATCGCGGATGATCCGAACTTTCGCGTGCTGCTGATCCATCATCCGCTGTCTTCAAAAGCCTCGTACAAGCGGCTGACCGATGCGGACGCGCTGCTGGCGCTCATCAAGCGGCATCGCGTCGATCTGGTCCTGCACGGACACGATCATATTCATTCCACCATGTGGTTCGAGGGACCGCACGGCCGCGTGCCCGCCATCGGCGTGCCGTCGGCGTCCGCAACGGCTTACCGGCACTATCCGGCCGCCGCCTACAACCTGTTTTCGATCTGCCGCGAAGGCGACGCCTGGCGCTGTGAGCAGCGGGTGCGCGGCTTTGCCGACGGCGCTGCGGCCGAGCGCGCCGAGGTCACCGAATTGCAGCGGACGCGGTTGATCTAGGAGCATGATCCCGAAAAGCGGAAACCGGTTTTCGAACAAGATCATGCTCAAACAAAAAATAGGCGAGGAGCGGATTCAACGCAGTTGAAACAGGCTCCCGCCTGCACTTCACGACCACTTGTGGAAAATGAAGAACGCGCCAAGCGCTACGAACGCAAAGCCGAGCGCATGATTCCAGCCCAGCGGCTGCTTCAGATACATCACGGAGAAGCCGGCGAACACAATGAGGGTAATCACTTCCTGAATGGTCTTCAGTTGAGCCGCCGAATAGACCGCGCTGCCCCAGCGATTGGCCGGCACCGCGAGACAGTATTCGAAGAAAGCTATGCCCCAACTGATCATGATGACCAGGGGAAGCGGACTTTCCTTGAATTTCAGATGTCCGTACCAGGCGAAGGTCATGAAAACATTCGAACAGAACAACATCAGGATCGGCAGAAGCCACGACGGGATCGTGAAGGGCATGGTTTCGGCTTTCGGAAATGGCCGGAAAGGCGACGATTGCTCGCAGCCGGGACCAGCGTCAAACGCGACGTAATATGTCGCACGAACTTCTTAAACACCAAAAAAGGAAGTGCCGACGAGCCTTAACTCCCGGTCCGGACGTACGGTTCGACCGTGCCGGTGAGCTTGATGGTCAGCGGGTTGCCATGGCGATCCCTGGCATTGCCGGCGGCGACACGTATCCAGCCTTCGCTGACACAATACTCCTCGACATTGTTCTTCTCGACGCCCTTGAAGCGGATGCCGATATCACGCGCAAGAATCTCGGCATCATAATAGGGGCTGCGCGGGTCGGTCGACAAACGATCGGGCAACTGGTCGTTCGCGGTCTGGTCGGTCAAAGCAGGGCCTCAATTTCATTGGTCAGGGCTTTCGGCTTTGTCGTCGGTGCGTGGCGGGCGACGACGTTGCCGTTCCGGTCTACCAGAAACTTCGTGAAATTCCACTTGATCGATGCGCCGAGCAATCCGGGTTTCTCACGCTTGAGGTATTTGTAAAGCGGATGCGCGTGATCGCCGTTGACGTCGATCTTCTCGAACATCGGAAACGTCACGTCATACTTGGTGGAGCAGAACTTCTGGATATCGGCAGATGATCCCGGCTCCTGTTTGCCGAACTGATTGCAGGGGAAACCGAGTACGGAAAATCCGCGTGGCTTCATGGCTCGATAGAGCCCCTCGAGGTCCTTGTATTGCGGAGTAAATCCGCAGGCGCTCGCGGTATTCACGATCAGGAGCACCTGGCCTTCGAACTGACTCAACGCGCAGGGCTCGCCAGCCAGCGTGTTCGCAGAAAAATCAAAGACACCGGACATGATGACCTTTCGACCAGGCGGCGGCGACGGGGCGGGCCATTTTCGAAATCAATGCCGCGTCGAGGACCGATCGACCGAATCCAGGATGGCTTCGGTAAACGGAAATTCAAGAACGATCTCGCCGGAAGCGTCGGTGACCTCCAGTACGGCGTGGAGAATGGCGCGCTGTTCGCCGTCCGTCTTGAGAATTTCCCGGATCGTCGTCCGCGCGGCGCGCCAGGCCTGATCGGTATCGCGCAACTCCTCGCCCTCCGGATCAAGGATCAGGTCGCTGCCGATACGGGTGTTGAAAAAATATCGGGGCATGAACGAACCTCAATGGCGTGCGTGAAGCCTGTCAACGGCTGTTCTCACAAGTTCTTTATCGGACAGCGGGATCGGACGACAAGACCGCTTCGACGACTCGATCTTATCGCATAAGGTTGCGGCTGCTTCGTGAACTCCTGATGAAGCCGAGAGAGTATGGATACCCGTGGCCAACCCCCGCGGATTCGAGACCTTTGCCAACGGGGTTTGTCAAGACCGGGGCTGCCAAGACGGGATTTGCCATAACTCGCCAAACCGGTCCAGCGGTCTCGGGCGGGATCAATATCCCGCCAAAAACGTTATGAGAGTGGCAAGCTCCCCTTGATGAGGCCATTTTTTCCCGGCCAAGTTGAAAAGCCTCTGGCCGCGGACCGGAAAACGCCTGCACCCCGCACGAGCGTCAGAACGCAGAAAAATATCATGAACAAAAATATCATGAACCCTGTCAAAGAACTCCAGAATCATGGCCAGGCGATCTGGCTCGATTTCCTTGCGCGCGGCTTCATCGTCAAGGGCGATCTGAAACACCTGGTCGACAATGACGGGTTGCGCGGGGTCACTTCCAATCCCTCGATCTTCGAGAAGGCGATCGGGAGTTCGGGTGAATATGACGGCGCGATAGCTCGCATTCTCGATAAAGGCGATCGATCGGTCGCTGCCCTGTACGAGCAACTCGCGGTCGAGGACATCCAGCATGCGGCCGACGTGCTGCGGCCGGTCTATGATCGGCTCGACGGCGCAGACGGCTTCGTCAGCCTCGAGGTCTCGCCCTATCTCGCCAACGACACCAAGGCGACGATCGCCGAGGCCGAGAGGCTCTGGAGATCCGTCAACCGCAAGAACCTGATGATCAAGGTGCCGGCGACGCCGGAGGGCCTGCCGGCCATCCGCCACCTGATTTCCGAGGGCATCAGCATCAATATCACGCTGTTGTTCTCGCAGAAGGTTTACATCGAGGTGGCCGAAGCGTTTTTGTCGGGGCTTCAGGAGTATGTGCGAAATGGCGGCGATCCCTCGCATGTCGCCAGCGTCGCCAGCTTCTTCGTCAGCCGCATCGACACCGCCGTCGACAAGCAGCTCGATGAGAAGATCGCTCAGGCCAACGATCCGGCGGAAAAGCAGCGTCTTGCATCGCTCAAGGGCAAGATCGCCATCGCCAACGCCAAGCTCGCCTATCAGGATTACAAGCGGTTGTTTGCGGGCGAGGCCTGGCAGGCGCTGGAAGCCGAGGGCGCGCGGCCCCAGCGGCTGCTGTGGGCTTCGACCGGGACCAAGAACAAGGACTACAGCGACGTTCTCTATGTCGAGGAACTGATCGGCAAGAACACGGTCAACACCGTTCCCCCGGCAACTCTCGAAGCCTTCCGCGACCATGGCCGGTTGCGCGACAGCCTTGAGGACAATCTCGAGGAGGCGCGGCAAGTGCTCGCCGCTTTGGAGGGTTCGGGAATCTCGCTCGATGCGATCACACGGCACCTTGTGAGCGAAGGCGTTCAGTTGTTCGACGATGCGGCCGACAAGCTGCTCGGCGCCGTCGCCCGCAAGCGGGCGAAAATCCTCGGCTCCGCCATCGGCCACCAAACGCTGTCGCTTGGTTCGGCCATGGCGAAATCCGTCGAGCAACAGGCGGAAGAGTGGCGGGCCGCCGGCACGCTCCGCAAGCTTTGGCAACATGACAAATCGGTGTGGACCGGCACCGACGAGAGCGAATGGCTGGGCTGGCTCGCAAGCCCGGCCGCGGAATTCGATCGGGCGGCCGACTATGAGGACTACGCGCAACGGGTGAAGAAGCAGAAATTTACTGATGCGGTCGTTCTCGGCATGGGCGGATCGAGTCTCGGTCCGGAGGTGCTGGCGACGACTTTTGCGAAGAGACCGGGTTTTCCGAATCTGCATGTGCTGGATTCGACCGACCCCGCCCAGATTCGCGCGCTGGAAGCGGCGATCGACGTCGCAAGAACCGTCTTCATCGTCTCCAGCAAATCCGGAAGCACCACCGAGCCCAATGCGCTGAAAGACTATTTTCACGCGCGGGTGGCGAAAGCGATCGGCGCCGACAAGGCCGGCCATCGCTTCATCGCGGTCACCGATCCCGGCTCCTCGCTCGACAAGGAAGCCGCAAGGCTCGGCTATGCGCGCACGTTCCACGGCGATCCCACGATCGGCGGCCGCTATTCGGTGCTGTCGCCCTTCGGGCTGGTTCCGGCCGCGACTGCGGGAATCGACGTGACGGAATTGCTCAGGAGCACCCTCGCCATGGTGCGATCCTGCGGCGCCGAGGTACCCCCGCAGGACAATCCCGGCGCCCAACTCGGTCTTGCTATGGGTCTCGCCGGTCGCGAAGGCCGCGACAAGGTCACGATCCTGTCGTCTCCGAAGATTGCGGATTTCGGCGCGTGGGCCGAGCAGCTGATCGCCGAGTCGACCGGCAAGGAGGGCAAGGGCCTGATCCCGATCGATGGCGAGCCGCTCGGCGATGCCAGCCTTTACGGCGACGACCGCTTCTTCATCGAGATCCGCACGGCGGACGAAGAGGATGACGCTCACGAGGAAAAATTGCAGGCGCTCGAAAATGCCGGACATCCGGTGGTCCGGATCGTGATGGATTCGATCGATCAACTCGGCCAGGAGTTTTTCAGGTTCGAGATGGCGACCGCCGTCGCGGGGGCCGTTCTCGGCATCAATCCATTCAATCAGCCTGATGTCGAATCCGCCAAGATCAGGACTCGTGAACTGACCACGGCATTCGAGAAAACCGGCAGGCTGCCGCAGGAAGAGCCGGCGGTATCCATCAAAGGCTTCGATCTCTATACCGACGCTGAAAATGCGCGCATCTTGCGTGAAAGGGGCGCGGACGGCGATCTGTCGTCATGGCTCAAGGCTCACTTCGCGCGCGCGGAGCCCGGCGACTACGTCGCGCTTTTGGCCTATCTCGCGCGTGACGACGAACACATCAGTGATCTGCAGCGGATGCGTCTCGCCGTCCGCGACCGGAAAAAAGTCGCCACCTGCGCCGAGTTCGGCCCGCGCTTCCTGCATTCGACCGGACAGGCTTACAAGGGCGGCCCCGACAGCGGCGTCTTCCTTCAGATCACCGCTGACGACGTAAAAGACCTGAAGATCCCTGACCGGAAAATGAGTTTCGGCGTCATCAAGGCAGCGCAGGCGCGCGGCGATTTCGATGTTCTCACCGGGCGCGGAAGACGTGCGCTGCGCGTGCATCTCAAGGGCGATCTCCGA
>JBIQHO010000417.1:0-2749 GCA_044508545.1 Bradyrhizobiaceae bacterium
GAAGTACAAGCGGGACGCGCTGCGGGAACGGTAGTCGATCGGGCCTTGCGCGATGCGTATTGGCGTCAGGTTCTGACGCAGGATGATCGATACTGTCGATTATCGCCGGGTGGTCACATGAGTGATCCGGATGGCTCAGGGCACGCCGACCCGCTTGATGTCGGAGACGATGGCGATGGAATTTGAAAGCGGTTTGTCCGCCTCGGCGGATGAGAGCAGGGAATTGTTGTTGGCCGGTTGGAGCAGCAGCGCGTTGTTCATTCCCCAGATCGCGGCCTGCGTTCGGTTCTGAACCCGGATCTTGCGCAGGATGGCCTTGACGTGAACCTTTACGGTCGCCTCGGCGATATCGATCTTTCGTGCGATCGACTTGTTGGAGTTGCCCTCGATCAGGCAGCGCAGGATGGCCATCTCCCGCGGGGAAAGCTGCGGCGCGGCCGCGTCCTCCGCGGGCCCTGGGGGCGCCTTTCCGTCCCGGACGGGAAGTGGAGTGGGGTTGGGGTGATGGTCGGTCTTGGCGGTGAGCGCCGATGATTGAAACGTCGGCGGGAACATGGTCTCGCCCATCATCACCAGTTCGATGGATTTGATGAAGGCATTGCAGGACATCGCGCTGACGAGATAGCCGGTGGCGCCGGCTTTGAACGCCAGCGTCGGCTCGGTCGATCCGTAGTGATCGGCGACGACGGCGACACGTCCGTGCGGATGCTGCTCCTTGACAAGTTTGATTTGTGTCACCGCGAGATCGAAATCGTCGCCGGTGTGGACAATGAGAAATAGCAATTGCTGAGCGCGAACCGCGCCTGCTAACTCATCAGGGCAGGCGACTGAAGCTAGGACACGAAAGTTTTCCGAGCGAAGAATTCGGGCAATGCCCTCTCTCATCAGAACGCTTTTTCCAATAAGGATGGTGCCAAAAGATTGATGCCTTCTCATTCGACCCTCCTGGGCAGTCGGCAATAACAACCTTCGATCGCCCCTGAAATCGGGCCAGCCGCCGCTGGGGTTCCCGGAGCTATGCTCACCTCGGCGAGATGCCGATCAATTTCGTCGTTCCGCGTCGATTTCTGGACGTAAAGAGAACGATCAATTTTCTGTGTTCAAGAAACCTACCGGACCGATACCCTCCGCCGTTGGCTGATTGTGTCGGCCCAATTCGCATTCGTGGCGGAATCTCGGCTGTTGCGTTTGTCTTGTGGCATCAGGTTCCATAAGGTGGAACTTCACGCCGATCGCTTCAAGTGCCCTGCCTGCCGCTCGATGCACGCCCTCGCTCCATCTTTGAGAGCATTTGGCCTCCACCGCTCTCGCATCAGTTGCAGGGGTCGCATGATTGATCTCGCCTTCCGGCATATATTTGCAGTCTGCGCAATCTGCGGTGTATCCGATGCTCGCGTTCCGCTTGCGGGATGGCATGAGCGGCCTGCGCCGATTGCATTGCCTTTGGGAACTCACCTTCTGTCGGCCGGCAGGATCATATTGGAGATTTCCAGTTCCGATTGCCCTAATTTAGGATGAACCGGTCACAAACCGGTGACGATTTGGGCAATCCGATTCGATGTCGCCGCGCTTCAACGCCGGAGTTTCATCCGGCCATGCGCCGCTGGACCGAGCATCGCCCACGACCTGCTGAGTGCGGCAATGAGATATCGGCCGCAAGAAGCGCCTTCCCGAGGATCACGCAACCACGCTCATGATGAACGCGGCGGAAGCCTGCGGAGACAGACGCCCGCGTCCCTATCGCAACGACATCCGGAATCGCCACAGGGCGAACAGGAAGAAGGTGGACCCGATCACGAGCAGGCCGAGAAGCTCAAGCCAGACGGATTCCAGCCCGGCGCCGCGGAACAGGATCGACTGGGCGAGCGCCACGAAGTGAGTGTCGGGCGCCGCGCTCATGAGCAGCCGAATGCCTGCCGGCATACTTTCCAGAGGCGTCAATCCGCCAGCCAGCACATGGATCGGAAACAGCACGAGGATCAGCAGCAGGCCGAACTGCGGCATCGAGCCTGCGACGGTGGCAAGCACGATGCCGAGCGATGTCGTTGCAAAAAGCTGCAAGGCGATACCCAGCATCAGCAGCCAGAGCGAGCCGGCGACCGGAATCGACAGCCAGGTCTGCACCACGACCGTGAACGCGAACAGCGAGGCCGCAAGCACGACGAGGGCCATCGGCCAGATCTTCCCGAGCATGATCTCGACCGGCGTCACCGGCATGACGAGCAGATGCTCGATGGTGCCGCGTTCGCGTTCGCGGATCAGCGCGGCCCCGGCAAGGATGACGGACAACAGCGAGATGTTGTTGACGACCTCCATCATCGCTCCGAACCAGCCGGGGTTGAGTTCCGGGTTGAATCGCGCCCGCAACACCAGCTCGATCGGAAGCGAATTCGGCGGGCGATAGCGGCGCACAAATTCATTCACCTCGCCCGAGACGATCGCCTGCACATAGCCGGCACCGTTGAAGGCTTGTGTCATCCGGGTCGCATCGACGTTGAGCTGGATCGCGGGCTCCCGCCCGGCCAGCACGTCGCGCTGGAAGCCGGACGGGATCACCAGGCCGAACGTATCGATGCCGGCATCCATGCGCGCGGGCAACTGCGGCAGCGGCAGCATCAGCGGACTCTTGAAATAAGGAGGGTAGAAGGCCGAGGTGATCCTGCTCGACAGCGATGAGTTGTCCTCGTCGGCGATTGCGATCGGAGCCTTGTTGAGGGTCAGCGGCGTCGCCGTCGCCGCGATATAGACC
>JBIQHO010000418.1:0-2740 GCA_044508545.1 Bradyrhizobiaceae bacterium
CATGCCGCGCGGACCTCGCCGGCCTCGGAATCGATCAAAAGCGACGAGCCGACCTTGACGACGATGCGGCGGAATCTCTTGAGATGCAGGCTGGACATGGCGGTCGGCGATCAATCGGGCAAAGGCGCCGCTTTCATCACATGAAAGCGACGCCTTGGAAAGCGGAATGCCGGTCCGCACTGTTTCCTTCCGCCAGTCCGTGACTTTGCTGGAATGACGGACAGCCGGGCCGCGGGATCGTCTAAAAGCGTTTTCGCGCGAAGCATGTCCTCGGGCTCGACCGGAGGATGGCAACCGGTTCGCGTGAAGAAAACGCGTCAAATCAAAATCATGAAGCCCCCCTTCTGATTCCATTAGAATCGGAAGGCTCTATGGCGACCACGGCTTGGCCTGCGCCGCCGGCGTCGTTGCGCCAGCCGGCGCGGCCGAAACCTCAGTGCCCTTCGCCTTGTCGGACACCGGCGCCTCGCCGATCACGGCGGCAAGCGCCCGCAACGCCTCGCCGACGCCCTCGCCGGTGATGCCCGACAGCAGCAGCGGCGTTTTCTTCACGGCACGCTTGAGGCGATCGCGCTGCTTCTTCAGGTCCTCGGCCGAGACCGCGTCGATCTTGTTGAGCGCGATGATCTCGGCCTTCTCCGCGAGCGTTCCGGCGTAGGCTTCCAGTTCGCCGCGCACGGTCTTGTAGGCTCGGCCTGCATGCTCGCAGGTGGCATCGACCAGATGCAGCAGCACGCGGCAGCGTTCGACATGACCCAGAAACCGGTCGCCGAGACCCGCGCCTTCATGCGCGCCTTCGATCAGCCCCGGAATGTCCGCAAGCACGAATTCACGGTCAGCGACATTCACGACGCCAAGCTGCGGGTGCAGCGTGGTGAATGGATAGTCCGCGATCTTCGGCTTCGCCGCGCTGACCTTGGACAGGAACGTCGACTTGCCGGCATTGGGCAGGCCAACAAGGCCGGCATCGGCGATCAGCTTCAGCCGCAACCAGATCCAGCGCTCCTCGCCGGGCTGGCCGGGATTGGCGTTGCGCGGCGCGCGGTTGGTTGACGACTTGAAGTGGGCGTTGCCGAACCCGCCATTGCCGCCTTCGGCCAGCACGAAGCGTTCGCCGACCCTGGTGAAGTCATGGATCAGGGTTTCACGGTCCTCGTCGATGATCTGGGTGCCGAGCGGCACCTTGAGCACGATGTCCTTGCCGTTGGCGCCGTGGCGGTCCGAGCCCATGCCGTTGGCGCCTTTCGGCGCCTTGAAGTGCTGCTGATAGCGATAGTCGATCAGCGTGTTGAGACCGTCGGCGACCTCGACGATGACGTCGCCGCCGCGCCCGCCATTGCCGCCGGAAGGTCCGCCGAACTCGATGAACTTCTCGCGGCGGAACGCCACGCAGCCGTTGCCGCCGTCGCCGGAGCGGATATAGACCTTGGCTTCATCGAGAAATTTCATGGTGGATAGGTAGGGTACGCGCGGTCGCGAGGCAACCGCCGCGACGCGCGCCATCAAGCATCATTGCCCGGGTTTGACCCGACGCTCCGTTGCTATCGATTGTGCCCTGACGGGCTCGATCGTTACCGTTCGCGGCGCGCGGCGCTGCTCCAGTTCTTCAGCGAGGACCAAACGCCTCGCGACAGGCGGAAGCGATCGACCGGCGTCGACGATCCCAGCGCCCTGGAGCGATGCAGTTCGACACCGGTCCACTGGAAGCCGCACTTCTCCAGCACGTTTCGCGACGCCGGATTGACCACGCGCGCACCGGAGCGCAACTGCTCGACCGCAAACGCCTCGAAGGTGTAATCGATCACCGCGCGCGCAGCCTCGGTGGCGAAACCCCGGCCCCAGTAGTCGACACCGACCCAGTAGCCAAGCTCGGGCGCGTCCGGCTCGCTCCAGTCCACGCCGGCCACCCCGACGGGAACGTGATTGTGCTCGATCAGAAACACGGTCTCGCTGCTGTCACCGGCTACGGCTTCGACGAAGCGAACCGCCTCCTCCTGCGTGTAGGGGTGCGGCAGGCGGCGCGCCATTTCCGCGATCCGGCGATCGTTGGCGAGAGCAGCGATGACCCTGGCGTCGGCCAGGGTCGGTTCGCGCAGGCTCAGCCGCTCGGTCTCGAGAAAGAACGGCCGCGTCTGGCGCAGCGCGAGGGTCGAGGTCGGAATGTCCTGCAGCATGGTCGGCTCCGTGATGCGAACGCAGGTCCATATGCAAACGCAAACTAAAAAAGGGAGGCCGGTTTCCCGCCTCCCCGTTGGAGCCGTTCATGCTCCGCCGGTTCAACAGGGACCGGCGGACGCAATATCATCCACCGTCTACTCGGCCGCGGCTTCCGTCATCGGGACCACCGATACGAACGTGCGGCCGCCGGCCTTCGCACGAAACGCAACACGACCTTCAACCTTGGCGAACAGGGTGTGGTCGGTGCCCATGCCAACATTAAGGCCGGGATGCCAGGTGGTGCCGCGCTGGCGGGCGATAATGTTACCGGGAATCACGTGCTCGCCGCCGAACGCCTTGATGCCAAGGCGCTTGCCGTGCGAATCGCGTCCATTCCGCGAAGAACCGCCTGCCTTTTTGTGAGCCATCGCTCGTCTCCAGTCTCGTCCGTATCTCTAGATCATTTCCGTGACAGAATCATTCACTTTTTCTCACGGAGATTTTTAATCGCTCTTATTCGTCGCTTTTCGCCTTCTTGGCCGCGGTTTTTTTGGCCGCCGGCTTCTTGGCGGCCGCCTTCTTC
>JBIQHO010000419.1:0-2731 GCA_044508545.1 Bradyrhizobiaceae bacterium
TCCATGGCATTCGCTGGCGGATTCCGGCGTCGGGCACTGGGTCCGGCCGGCGCCGATCGTACCGGGCGAGATGCTGAAGACCGGCAGCGAGGGCGACGATGTTCGTGCGCTCCAGCAATCCCTGGCGCAATACGGCTACGGCATCAAGGCCAGCGGAACATTCGACAAAACGACCGCGGACGTGGTCACGGCCTTCCAGCGTCACTTCCGTCCGGAGCGTGTCGACGGTTTGGCCGATCAATCGACACTGAAGACGTTGCAAATCCTGCTCGAAAACATGCCGGACGCGGCCGACGCGGCATCACGCGAGACAAACTACTGAATGCCGGAGGGGCACCCGGTTGCGGTGCGGTCGTTCGAGTCCGCTCCGGTGTCATGGCGATGGAAAAGCCAACGAGGCCGTCGTATAGTCAGTTCCGTTGTCGGTCGCACACGCCGGGTGACAACCGGCCGCTACGGGGATGATGGACGTAGCCTCTTTTGCCGGTTTCAGGCTGCGGTACCAACGCATCGGCACGCGTTTTGTCTAACCCGTGCCCGGCGTGTGATTTTCACGCAGGTCGGCCGTTTCAGGAAACGGCAGCGGCGCTCGACGAACTCGCCCCTTAATCCGTTTGAACCCTTTCGAGGCTGCGTCCCGAACCCTACGCCGGCAGATCAGCGATGAATTCGGGCGCTTCAAGACCGGAATCGGCAAAGAAGGACAGGATCGCGGCCTTTGACCAATATTGCTCGATCAGCAATCTGGCGAAGCGTTCCTTCTCCCGCGCAAACCTTGCCACCAGCGTATCGATGCTGTCCGACTTCTTTCCAAACAGCTCCGTGTTCCATGGTTGCTCGTTGAAAAAATCCTCTTCAAGCACCGCTCGTTCCGAAACATGGTCGCTCGCCTCGCCGCGCCGCGCGCGCACGGCTTCCGACACTTCCGTGATCAGGGTGAAAAGCCGCGCCTGTTCGATGAGAAGATCCTGGGTCGGAAAAACGTTCTCCACCAGCAGGCCCGGAACGAAGTCGCGCGCCAAAGCGGTCGCCAGTTGCATCCAGGCATCCTCGGGCGATCGCGCGGCGATTTTGTAGAAGTCGAACAGCGCCATCCACCGGCCACGCAATTCCTCAACCTGGGAGTCGTACCATCGCGACCAGACCGAATGCTCGCCGACCGGCCCGCCTGCTTTTCTGGCCGCGTCGATCCGCGCCAGCAATCCCAGGTCGACCCGCATAGGATCGCTCAACCGCTCGGGGAGATCGGGGGCGCGATACTCCTCAGGATCATGAACAAACTCGGTCGCATCGGGGTCCGGATAGGACGTCTTGTGTTTTCCGCTTCCAGTCTTCTGCATCATCCAACGCCTCCGACATGACAATCCAGCGACCGCTTTTCGCAACCGCAGCAGCAAACCCGAACTCGCCTTCGGGGTGCGACTATTTGACCCCGGAACAAATGTGCAGGGGCCGATTTCTCCTTCGCTACCATGGAGGAGGACTAAAAATGGACTGGAATCGGATTGAAGAAAACTGGGATCAGGTCAAGTACAAGGTCAGAGATCAGTGGGGCAAGTTCACTTTCGACGACCTTTGGGAGATCGCCGGTAACAAGGAGCAGCTCGAGAAAAAGCTGCAGCAGCGTTATGGGTGGGGAACAGACTTCGTAAAAAAGGAAGTCGACAACTGGTATTCGACGAAGGCTCTGACCTGGCCTGACAAGTTGAACGAACCGCCCCGCTGGATGGGGTACTGAGCATCTTTCGGCTAAGTGGAACTCCACTAGCCGGACAATGCTCTTGAGCGATGACCAGCGCGTATTCCGATCACAATCGGCTTTTTGATATGCGCTGATGGCGGTTCGGCCGCGTTTTCGTGAATGTGACGCCGCCGCCCGGAAATGTAGGCAGCAGGCAGCCAGGTGCAGCGGATGCACTGCTGTATTATCTCCGGCGGCGATCGACGACAGCACGCGCCGAAGACATTGACCGACGGTACGCCGGGGATCTGGTAGCCCCCGGCGTACCTGAGGAGTTACCGCTCCGCGGCCACCCATTGATCGTTGTGGTTCTTCATGGAGCGGCTTGTTTGCCGCGCTCTCCAAAAGGGAGCGCGCGTCACCATCCCTCATTCAGCCGTAGATGATGCCGCTCCGGTTGTTGGTGCGGCAACAGATCGCACCGCTCTTCCCGTCTGTGATCCGCCTCCGCAAGATTTCGATGATCTGCCCGGCGGTGTAATTTCTCCGCGCCCATTCCGCGCTCCTGTCTAAGCCGGAACAGCCAACCTCGTGGAAAATCCGGAGGTTACGTCTGACCTGGGAGCACGCGCGTTCCGAGCAGAATGGTCGTTCGCAGATTGATAACGCAGCCAATCAGCGGCCGCGGGCTCAAGCCGGAGCGAGAGAAAAATAAATTGAACGGCGACATGTGATATGTTATCAAACGTTATATCTTGATAAGTCGGTTATTATGATGACGAATAATAACATGGCATGATTGATCAGCGGCTCGATGGATCGATGAGCAAGATAATTGCGGTTGAAAAGAGAGATGATGGACGGCAAATTAAGAAAGTAATTTGAATAGTTTAGCGTAATTCCTACCGGATATCCCCCGAAACCGTCAGGAGAAGCGAGGCGTCCCGTGTTGTCGCGGGACCTCCGACGATCTCGCCCGCATAAACGGAAACAGACGAGGCAATATACCAGCGCACTATATATCGAATGTTATGTTATTTTGACGTTCAT
>JBIQHO010000021.1:0-22152 GCA_044508545.1 Bradyrhizobiaceae bacterium
CGAGCCGGTCTGCAACACGTTGATCAGGTTCTTCGAGAAGTCCTGACGGATCTGCACGATCGACAGGTTCGAGCCGAAGGCCGAAGCCTGCGAGCGCAGCGTGCTGGACGCATCGTTCAACGAGTTCAAGACCGTGTTGATGTTGCTGTTGTCGAGGAAGTCGGTGCCCTTGACCAGCGACGACAGGCCGAGGCCGGCCGGATCGAAGGTCACGCCCTGAATGGTCAGGGTGGACTTGCCGGTTTCGTTGAACACCAGCTTGAGCTGGTCGCCGTTCAGCAGGTTGACGCCGTTGAAGGACGAATCCTGCGCCGTTGTCTTGATCTGATCGATGACCTGGTTGTATTGGGCGATCAGGCTTGTGCGAGTGTTCTGCGAATTAGCGTCCGCCACCGGGGCGGCCCCCGCACCGGCCGTGAACAGCCCCGAACCCGTCGCCGTGCCGCTGAGCACACCGATGGTCGCCGAGGCATGGTCGTTCGTCGTGGTGATCGTGATCTTGCCCGTTGAATCGACCGACGCGGTCATGTTGCTGGAGGAGAGCGCGGTGTTGAGCTGGTCCAGCGTCGAAACCTGACCCGTGCCGGTGCCGAAGTTGATGGTAGCCGCCGGGATCGCACCGTCAGCCGACGCGGCAATGCTCAGGGTCGTCCCCGACAGCCCGCCCGTGGTGCTGGCGTCGGTGCCGGCCGTCGGTGTCGCGGAGCCAAACACGCCGGAGGTGGTGCCGCCGAGCGTGATGGTATCAGACGCACCAGCAGTATTCGTGCTGGTCAGCACGAGATGGCCTGCGCCGTCGTCCGTAGCGTTCACCTTCGCGGAGGTGCCGACCTGGGTGTTGATCGCTGCCTTAAGATCAGCAAGAGAATATTTACCGTCGCCGTTGGCACCGCCGTTTGTCGCCAGCGTCACCGTCTGGGAATTGATCGTGAAGGTGATGGCGCCGCCCGAAGCGTCAACTTGAGCGGAGGTCAGATCGACGGTGCTTGTGACCTTGGCGTTGGTCGCGGCCGTTGTCGTTCCGCCCAGCAGATTCGACGCGGTTGCGCCGGTGATGGTCGCGCTGGCTTCGGACTTCGTGGAATAGCCCGTCGGCGTCTGCAGCGCCTGGTTGGCGATGGACTTCGCCGTATCGACCAGCTTCTGGATCGAGGTGATGCCAGTGTTGGCGGCCTGCAGCACCTGCACGCCGTTGCCGATCGAATCCAGCAGGTTGTTGATGTCGCTGGCGCGGTTGTTGAGGCCCTGCGCGGTGAAGAAGTTGGTCGGGTTGTCGAGCGCCGAGTTCACCTTGTTGCCGGTGGCGAGGCGGTTCTGCGTGGTCGAGAGCAGGTCGGCGGTGGACTGGAGGGAGAGCAGATTCTGGCGGACCGATGCGGAGAGAACGATATCGGACATTTTTCATACCTTTCTGGTGTGAATACACTGACGCTCATAACGCCGAAGTTATTCCTTCGGACGAGCGCAACAGTGATGTGAAGACTCTAAGAAAGCATGAAGCGGACCGTGGACTCGCAAGCGTGCGCCCGGTCCGAATTACGACGTCGCTGCCGTGACTTAGAAGGATTTAGCGGCAAAGATCGCGGGTGCCATTTACCAATCGTTAACCTCGATGGGAAAGGATCGCGGCAAGAGCGTACCGTGACGCTCGAACCGGGCCTCGTCCGCCCGCTACATTTTGCGCGGCGAACGGCGCGACCATCCGTTCCGGCACGCTCCATTTCAACGGCAGGACAACCGCCATGGCGCTGAAAGTCGAACTGAAGCCGCATGAACGCATCATCATCGGCGCCTGCGTCGTCACCAACACCGATCAGCGCGCGCGGCTGCTGATCGAGGGCGACAAAATTCCGATCCTTCGCGAGAAGGACATCCTGACGCCAGAGACGGCGGATACGCCCGCCAAGCTGATCTATCTCGCGGTGCAACTGATGTACCTGTCGCCGGAGCCGCAGATCAACCACGGCACCTATTTCAGCCTGTTGCGCGACGTCATCACGACCATGCCGGGCGCGTGGCCGATCATCGAAGGCATCAACAACGACATTCTCAACGGCGACCTCTACAAGGCGCTGAAGGAAGTCAAGAAGCTGATCGCCTACGAAAAGAAGCTGATGGAGATGAGCGAGGCCACTGAAGCCCGCACGGAGGCGAGGCAGAAGCGCTCGGCCTGATATCGCGCGCCGCGATATTCAGCCGTCATGCCCACGCTCGTCGCGGGCGCCCTCGCCTTAAACTCCTGCGAGTTCGGGCGTGGATGGCCGGGACCCATAGGCGAGCGACGCCGTTCTTCGACCGGCTATGGGCGAGCCTCAGCTTCCGGAGACGCGAGCTTCGCTTTCGCGCGCGCCGAATTCAAGCACCGCCGCCACCAGGGCGTCGATATCGCGCATTCCCGTGCGATGGTTGACGATCGCCGCGCGGATCGCCAGCCGGCCGTCGAGCATGGTGGTGGACGGCGCCGCTAAACCTGACTCGTGCAGAGATGCGACGATCGCCGCGTTAACCCGGTCGGCATCGTCGGCGCGATAACGAAAGCATACGATGTTGAGTTGCACCGGCGCGAGTAGTTCGAGCTTCGGCTCGGCGGCGATCTTCGCTTCCAGATAACGCGCCAGCGTGCAGGTCCGTGTGATCATCGCGCCAAGCCTTTCGGTGCCGTAGGCTTTCAACGTGAACCACGTCTTCAGCGCACGGAAGCCGCGCGACATGTCCGGCCCGTAATCGCAGGGCCACGGCGAACCCGCCGCGAGCCCGCGCGTCTCCCGGCGCAGATAGGCCGCCGGCGCCGCGAAGGTGCGGCGGTGCTGCTCGCCGTCGCGAACCAGGAGAAAGCCAGCGTCATAAGGCACTTGTCCCCATTTGTGAAAGTCAAAAGCGATGGAGTCGGCGCTTTCGAACCCGGCGAGACGCGGCGCGATCTCCGGCGACAGCACGCCAAGCGCACCGTATGCGCCATCGACATGCAGCCACAGATTCTCCTCACGACACAGCTCGTGCAGCGCCGCCAGATCATCGATCGCGCCGACGTCGACCGTCCCGGCCGAGCCGATCACCAGAAACGGCGCAAGACCCGCCGCGCGATCAACCCTGACCTGCACGCGCAACGCATCGATCCCGATGCGATGGCGCCGATCGACAGGAATTCGCCGCAGCGCGTCGGTGCCGAATCCGGCGAGGTCCATGGCCTGCGCGACGCAGCCATGCGTCACAACCGACGTATAGGCAGTGAGACCGCCGCCGCGGTCAGGCAGTCCCCGCTCGCGCACCGAGGGTCCGAGCCGCGCCGAGCGCGCCACCAGGACCCCCAGCAGGTTCGCCATCGACGTTCCCGTGACGAAGATGCCGCTCGCCGTATCGGGAAATCCGAACAGCTGCCGCATCCACAAAACGATCTGGCGCTCGACCTCAATCGGAATGTGATCCCGGCCGCCGAGATTGGCGTTCAGCCCCGCCGCCAGCATTTCGGCGAGCATCCCGATGGCGGTGCCTCCCCCGTTCACCCATCCCATGAAGCCGGGATGGAGGTTACCGGGGGCGTACGGCGCGATGAAGTTGGAAAATTCCCGATAAATCTCGTCGAGGTCGCCGCCTGCCCGCGGCAGTTCCTCTCGGAAACGCGCACGCACGTCCGCGGGAATCGGCCGCCACACCGGGCGCTCGCAAACGCCGGCGATGTAATCGAACATATCGTCGAGCATGCGGTGACCCTGCGCGCGCAGTGCGTCCCAGTCGTCCGGATCGAGCGTCTCGGCGGCGACCAGCGACGTGTCGGATGGCGCCATCGTCATGCCGCGCACTCCCGGTTGCCGCACGCATGCGCCGCTCTTACGAACCCACCGAACGTCGCCCACGACGCGGCGCGGCGACCGGGCCCGCATGAAATTTCGAAACTGAGCATGAAATGGTCTTCCTCGCCGCGCGCGGCGACCGCTGACGTCCGCATCCCGCTCGGCTGATGGGGTATGGTTGGGCGGTGTCCTGCCCCGCCAGCCCGAGAGCCAGGCGCGGAAGCGCGGCCGAATTTCCCGCCATCGCGGGCGAACCCTGATTAGCGTAACGCAGCCGGTTTTGGAACGATTATTGGCGGTCCGTCGCGACCCGGCCTCGCCGCTCGTGGCCAGCAGAGACTGAAGCGGTCAGAGGAATTTCACCAGGCTGAGTTGCGACAGCATCGCGGTGGTCTGGTAGGAGGCTTGCAGATCGGTTTGCAGCGCCAGCAACTGGCTCGCGACCTCGTCGGTGGAAACGTTCTCGGCCTGATCGACGAGGTTCTGCATTGTCGCCTGCGTCAGTTTCTGCCGCGCGGTGGCGTCCTTCATCACCGTCTGGGCGTTGGCGAGAGCGGACTGGATGTCCTGGATGTTCTGCTTGCCGGGCGTGACCGTCAAATTCTGCGCCACGCGCGAATTGAGCGCCGAGAGCTGCCCCGCGCCGTTCGGATCGGTCGGCGACGTCGTCACCGCCGCGAAAAGAGCTACCGATTCCATCACTGAGCGGATGGCGTCCTCGTTGGCGCGGATGCCGTATTGAACCGTCACCGACGGATCCACCCGCACCGTCGAGGTCGCACGCGCCGAGCCGCTGCCCGCATCGCCGGTGTACCACTGCACGGTGTCCGCGGCCGTGCCGTTCACCGCGGCAGTGGCTGTGGCGAGGGTCGTGGGCGGCGTGACATCGACGCGCTGCGGCGGCTGGTCGAAGAAATCGTGCGTCGCGCGGATGGCGGAGGCCGCAACCAGCGACGTATTTGCCAGCGTTCCGATCGAGCTTGTCAGCGCGGCATTGAGATTGGCTGCGGTCGCCGCCGCCGTGGCCCCGATCGCAAAGCCGCCGGCCGGCGTTGGCACCGCGCTGGAGGCCGTCAGTTGCACGGTTTCGCTGGTGCCGTCGGGCAGGTTGAAGGTGAAGCTGATCGTGTCGCCGTCGGTGGGATTGCTCGCGCCGAGGTCAACCGAAATGGCGGGCGGCGTGCCGGCCGGACCTGTGACGGTGGCTCCCGTCAATGACGACGCCACCGATTGCAGCTTCATGCCGTAGACCGAAGGCGAGGCATCCTCCGCAACCGATACTGAGGTTGCGGTCGGCGAGGAAATCGCGACGCGGCCGAGGCCGTCGGCGCCGAGATCGGCTTGGTTGCGTTCGGAGATGACCTGCTTCAACCCGGCCTGTCCTGCTCCGTTGCCGTTCAGGATCAGATCGGACGAGGCGACCGGCTGGGTGTAGATCGTGCTGCCGGAAAAGATGTAGCGGTCGCCGGCTTGCGTGTTGAGAATGCCGACCACCGACGAGAATTCGGCGACCGCGGTCTGCTGGCCCGCGGTCTGACCGGCGCTGTTCAGCGCCTGCGATCCGCTGTTCGCCGCTTTCTGCAATTGCTTTCCGATGTCGGACAGCGCCTGCAACGCGGTGTTGGCGACCCCGATGTTGGTGTTGATCTTGGTCATCGTATCGGTGTAGGCGGCGATGTTCGACAGTTGCGCGCGCGCCGCGATCGCGAATCCTTCATTGGCGCCCATGCCCGAATAGGTCGTCGACCTTTTGCCGCTCGTGAGCTGGTTCTGCAGATCGGCCATCTGCGCCTTGAGATTCTGGACGGAACTGCTGAGGATGGTATTGCCGAAGCTGATGCCGTTGATCGCCATGCCAAACACCCTACACCCGTCTTACAATTGCGCCTGAAGCAGCGTCTGCATCATGCTCTGAACCACCGACATCACATGCGCGTTCGCCGCATAGGAATTCTGCAGCGCGATCAGGTTCGTCATCTCGGTGTCGATGTTCACGCCTGCCCTGGCGTTGAATTTTTCCTGCAGCGTGTTGACGACGATGTCCTGGCCCTGCGCCACCTGTTTCGCCGTCGTCGCGGCATTGCTCTGCACGCTGACGAACTGCTGCAAGAACGACGGCAGCGTGCCGGTGAACGGCGCCGTCGCGGACCCGAGGCCGGTATTCGGCGCGTAGCTGAATGTGGCCGAGGTGAGCTCGTCGAAGAGGAAGTCGGAGCGCGTGGTGTCGCCGGCCGGCGTCATCGGCGAGGTGCTGTAGACCGTCAGCTTGGAGGGATCTGCGAGCAGCGCGGCGTTGACCTGGATGCGGCCGGCCAGTCCCGTGATCTGTGATCCGGTCGCTGTGATCGCGCCGGTATAAAGCGAGGCGCGGTCGGTGAAGAACGGCAATTGCGGATTGCCCGAGGCCAGCGATGGAGTGGTCGTCGTGGTCGAGGTCTCGTTCACGGTGGCCGAGCCCGAACTCGTCACCGTCAACGACGAGCCCGATGCCGAGAAAGTCAGGTGCGAGGAGCCGAGCACCGCGCTCAACTGCGTCGCGACAGACGCAGCGCCGCCCGAGAAGTCGATGCCGATCACCTGATCGTTGGGATTGGATGCAGTGTTCGGAATCGGTCGCGCGCCGGCGTCGTCGACCCGCACGATCGTGATGGTGTGCGAAACGTTGCCCGAGTCGGTGTAGGTGATGTCGAGGCTGTTGCCCGGAAGCACGTTCGAGAGGTCGGACGTGAAGCTCGATGGCGGTCCGGCCGCCGGTGTGCCGCCGGTCGTGACATCGGAGAGCGCGCTCGACAGCGTCGCCGCCATCTGGTCGACCTGGTTCTGCGCCTGCACCAGCGTCTTGTCGCGCAACTGCAGGTCGGCGGCGATCTGGCCGGAGTTGATGCCTTGCGAGGCGATCATGTCGATCTTGGCGCCGTTCGGGAGCTGGCAGATGATGGTGCCGACGCTCGATTTGTTTGGATCGGCATTCCACTGCGAATTCGCGGTAAGCGAGGACTGTGCATTGAACGTCAGCGTCGACGCCTGCACGCCGCCGACGAGCTGGATGCCCGACGTCGTGAACACCGAGGTCTGGTTGGCGCCGTCGGTGACGGCGCGGATGTCCATCAGCTTCGACAGCTGGTCGATGGCGGCGTCGCGCTGATCCATCAACGTCGCGGCGGCCGGATCATGGGTACTCAGGCTTTGCAGCTTCTGATTGAGCTGCGCGATCTGTTGCATCGCCGCGTTCGCCTGCGACACCGACATTGAGAGGTCCTGCTCGGCGTTGGAGCGCAGGGTCTGGATGCCGTTGGTGGTGGCGTTGAGCTGCTGCGCCAGCGCCTGCGCAGCGTTCAGCACCGAAGACTGCGCCGCCGTGTTGCCCGAACTTGCGGATAGCGCCTGCAACGCGGAGGTGAGCCTGTTATAGGCCGCTTCCAGCGTTCCGTCGTTGCCGGGTGTCCCGTAGACGTTCTGCAATTGGCCGAGCACATTCGCGATCTGGTCAGCATAGGCGCCGCCGGCGTTCTCCGTGCGCAACTGCGACTGCACATGGGTGTCGAGCGAGCGCTCGACCCCGATGACACGAACGCCGGAGCCGGTGTCGCCGGTCGCCGTCTGGTGCTGGATAAGGGTCTGCGCGACGTAGCCGGGCGTATTGGCATTGGCGACGTTGCCGGAGACGATCGACAGCGCCGCCTGGTTGGCGCGCAGGCCTGACATCGCGATGGAGAGGGCTGAACTCAAACTCATCTTTTTGCCCGCTTAAAAGCCGGATTAATCCGTTTTAATAATGCTTTATCGCAGTACGTTCAGGAGATCCTGAACCATGCTGTTCGCGGTGGTGATGACCTTGGTGTTGGCCGAGTAAGCCTGCTGGGTCACGATGAGCTTGGTGAACTCGTCGGCGATGTCGGTGTTGGAGCCTTCGAGCGACGAGCCGCTGATGTGTCCTGCCGCGCCGGCGATCGCGGGTCCGGACTCGTCGGTCACGGCGTAAGCGCCGCCGTCGAGCGCCTTGAGGTAGTTGGTGCCGTTGAAGTGCGACAGCGAGACCTGCGCCAGCGAAAGGTTCTGCCCGTTCGAGAAGGTGCCGACCACGATGCCGTCATTGTTGACGGCGACCGACTGCAACTGGCCGGCGGCGTAGCCGTTCTGGTTGATAGCGTTGACCGTGGCGTTGCCGCCGCTGCTGGCATACTGGGTCAGGCCGCCGCTGCCGAGATTCAGCGTGAGGTTGCCGAGCGACTGGCTGCCGACGGTGACGCTCGGAATGGTGACGGACGATCCGACCGGGCTCGAAAGCTGGCCGTTGGTGCCGAAGGTGAAGTTGGTACCGACGTTGATCCACGCCGCCTGCGTGCCGGTGGCATTGGGGTTGGCCTGATAGAACAGGTTCCAGGTATCGGAATGACCGGCGCCGAGCGAGGCGCTATCGGTCTTGGCCCAGCGCAGTTGCAGGTTCACTGCAGTGCCGGTCGCGTCGTAAGCCGTGACTGCGCCGCCGCTGATCGATTGCTGCTGGAAAATTGTCTGGTCGTTGGCGATCACCACGCCGGCGCCCGGCGTGCCGCCACCGCCGCGCGCGATATTGATGGTCGCGCCGAAGCCCATCGCGGTCCAGCCGGCCGAAGTGCTCGTCACCGAGAGATCCTGCGCCGTGCCGGTATGCAGCGTGATCGCGCCTGTATTGGTATCGATCGTCGGCGCGACACCCGTGGCTGCTTGGATGGCATTCAAGACATCGCCGACCTTTGCATTCGCTAAGTCGAGATAGGTGGTGTTGGCGGCCGCGCCAGCCGAGCCACCAGCACCTGAGTCGTAGAACTCAATCGTCTTACCATCGACAGTGATTTGATCACCGGCCACGAAGCCGGTCGCCGGAGACGCCGTCGGATCGCTCAGCGAGTCCGTTCCCGGTGCACCGGACAGCAATGTGTTCGCGGTGATCTTTACCGGCGGCGTCTGCTGGTTGGTCGCCGCCGAACCGGTGGTGGTGGTGTCGACATAGGCCGGCGCCGGCGTGCCGACGACCAGCGGATTGAAGCCGCTGGTGAAGTCGGAGGGGTTCAACCCGCCGGCGGCAGTGATGGTGCCGGCGGTCGCGGTGGGGCTCGACGGCGTTTTCGGCACGGAGGGAAGATTGGCGGCGTATTGAACGGTGGTCGTGGCCTGCGCGGGTATAAAGTTGTTCTGGAACTGCAACACCTGCGGCACATTGCCGAGTGGGTTGCCGGTCTTGGGATCGACCGGCACGCCCATCAGGTAGTAGCCGGCGCTGTTGACAAGATTGCCGTTGGCGTTGACCTGGAAATCGCCGCGCCGCGTGTAATAGGTGACGCCGGAAAACTGCGGCTGATTATCCACCACGCCGGTCGGCGATTGGACATTGAAGAAGCCGTCGCCGGTGATCGCCATGTAGGTGCCGACCGTCGAGGGCGACACCGGTCCCGGGCTGCTGATGGTCGCGATCGAATAGGCCGTCACGCCGCCGGCAGCCTGGCGATTGGGAGTCGTCGAGTCCGGGACCAGATCGCTGAAAGCAGTGGCGATGCCCTTGTAGCCGGTGGTCTGGGCATTGGCGATGTTGCCGGAAATGTTTTGCAGGGCAAAGGACTGCGCCTGCAATCCTCCGACCGAAGTATTCAGTGCGTCGAAAATACCCATGACTCGTCTCCCAACTCGATCCGGACAGCCCGCCGGCAATCAGCCAGACCACGACCGCGGCCGGGAACGACTTCGCAAGCTCCGTGCCAACAGAAAAAAGCGAGCTATTTCAGCGCGGTGAGATGAAGGCCCCGGCTCCGGAGCCGGAGCATTCTTGCCCGGCGAGGCAACTCTTGCCGGGCGCATTGCTTCCGAAGAGGTAACGGAAGCAGGATCGCCACGGGCGCCCGTGTACCGGGCGTAAGGCGGCATTCTTCATGACGCCCCACACAACCGGGACCGTCACGACCGGATCGTCTCAAGCCGCCCGCCTGCCGAGACGGTCCCGGCTCAGCGCTCGCGCGCGGCATCGCGTCCGGGACACGGCAAATGCCGACGCTACGTCGCCGACGGTGCCGCCGGATGGAAGACAAGCGCCAGTCCGTCCATGCAGTAGCGCAGGCCGGTCGGCTTCGGACCGTCGTCGAAAACATGGCCGAGATGGCCACCGCAACGACGGCAATGGATTTCGGTGCGGGCCATGCCGAACGTACTGTCGGTGGATTCGCCGACCGCGTTGGGAAGCGGCTTCCAGAAGCTCGGCCAGCCGGTGCCGCTCTCGAATTTCGTCTCGGACGAATAGAGTGGCAGATCGCAGCCAGCGCAAGCGAATGAGCCCTTGCGATGCTCCTTGAGCAGCGGGCTGGTGAAAGGCGGCTCGGTGCCGTGCTCACGCAGGATGTGGTACTGCTGCGGCGTGAGCTGCGCCCGCCACTGGGCGTCGGTCTTTTCGATCTCGAAGGTCTGGGCGGTTTTTGTGCCGGCCAGGGCGGGCTCCCCGCGCAGCCAGCGCAAGCCGAGCAGGCCGGCAAGAGCGGCGGCGGATGCGAGCAGGACACGGCGGTCGATCATGGCTGTCTCCCTGGCGATCGGGAACCGGTTCAACTGCATCAATATGGGCTCGCCCGCCGCGAAGCCATACGAACGCGCCCGGCATTTTCTCACTTTCCTGCGAGGCAAGAACTCTGGAGTTTGTTCCTTCACCTCCTACGTGCCAACCTCTCCCGATGGGCAAGGTGAAGACGATCGACAATTCCGGCCGTGAACGATTCCAGAGCATTCCGCTTTGGATGTAATCCACGCGACCGGGTATCCGCTTGGCTCGAAAACGCCATAGCTCCCGTCTGCGTGGAGAGGTCAAGTACCGCTCTCCTTTGACGGTGGCGCCCGATGCATCGACGGCCGCGGCGGTGGCGTTCCACCTAACGACTGGCCTCGGCGAGTTTGATCTCGCGCGCCCGCGCTTTGATGCGCGAGCGTTCGCGATAGCGCGCAAGCCCGCCGGCAGCAGTGGAACGCGCCCGCTCCGCCAGGCCGATGGCGTAGCCGGCGGCGCGTCCGATGTTTCCGCCGGCCCATACCAGTTCGAACGGCGAGAACAGCCGCCAGCGGTCGTCGCCTTCCAGCATGCCCCCGGCGACCAGTTGCCCGGCCATCGCCGAGGTGTTCAGTCCCTGCCGGCCGAAACCGCTTGCGACCCACAGTCCGGGCAACAACCGGCCGATCTGCGGCATGCCATGCACGGTCTGTCCGATGGCGCCGGAGAAGACCTTCGCGATCTCGACCTCTCCGAGCTGCGGAAAGATCGTGCGGATGCGCCTGCGGATCGCCCCGGTCTGGCGCTCGGATTGCGCGTCCCAGGTGGTTTCCGGGCTGGCCCACATCAGCCTGTCGCCGCCGACGATCCGGAAATGATCGATGCCGTCGGTATCGATGACGGAGCCCTGAAACGTCACAGCCTCGGAGAGCCGCGCGCCCAGCGGCGCGGTGACGGCGGCATGGCGCCAGACCGGCACCAGCGTATCGGACAATCGCCGCAACGCATCTCCAAGATGGATATTGCCGGCAAGCACGAGGTGGGATGCCCGCAGACGCGCCTTCGGCGTGACGATGCGCTTCCGAATCCCGAACGGATCGATGCTGACCACCGGCGTGTCCTCGAAGATGCGCGCGCCGGCGTTGCGCGCGAGGTCGGCCAGTCCGTGAACGTACCTGCGCCCGTCGATCTGGAAGGCTCGCGGATAATGGATCGCATGAAAATACCAGCCCGTGCGCAAGGTGTCGCGGACGCGATCGACCTGCCATCCCTCCACCTCGGTCGCGAAATCCTCAGCCAGCATTTGCAGGCGGCTGATCAGCCGCTCACCCGTATCGACATTGGAGACTTCAAGCGCGCCTTCGCTCAAGCCGAGCCCGGGAATGACGTGTTCGGCGGCATGGGCGCGAACGTAGTCGGAGCCCGCTCGCGAGAGCGACCAGAGTTCGCAGGCGTCATCGAAACCCACACGCGCGATCAGATCGGAAAGCGGAAGCGCAAAGCCCGGCATCACCGTGCCGAGATGGTGGCCGGACGCGCTCCATCCGACATGGCGTCCCTCGAGGACAATGACGTCCGCGCCCGCCCGCGCCGCCTCCAGCGCCACGGTAAGTCCGGCGAGACCTGCCCCTACGACACAGATCTCGACGTCGAGATCGACGGTCAGGCCGACACGCTGCGGCGCAGCGACCGTGGAAGCCGCGTCGTCGGGATCATCGGCCGCACCTCCGCTCCCCGAAGTCATCGCATTTCCCTGTGGAGTTCTGGATTTGACATTCACGTCCGTGCCTGCGGCAAAGCGGCCCCCTCCACTACCCCCGTCACCTTGTCGCGCGCAAGGTTGTGGATTAAGCCGCGGGACCCCGTACCCCTATCCAGCGTTCCCCGTCGATGTATAGGATGTTGAAAAAGCTCTTGCCGTCATGCCCGAAGCCGCGTCCACGGCTGCCGGGAATCCGGTAACATGAAGGCTATGAAGACTGGCTTTCCGGGTTGGTCGCGGAGCCATCGGAGCGCACTTTGTGCGAACCCGATGGCGACGGCTGCGGAAATGACGCGGGAAGGAACTTCCCGCCAACGCCGAATCGAGGCCACATCATGCGCCGCCTGTTGCTGCTTCGTCACGCCAAAACCGAAAGCGACGCACCCAGCGGCAGCGACCGGGACCGTCGGCTCAGCCCGCGCGGCCTCAAGGACGCCGCCGAACTCGGGGCCTGGCTTGCCGGGCAACGATCTCTCCTGCCCGATCTGGTTTTCATTTCGACCGCAGTGCGGGCGTGCGCGACCTGGGATATCGTCCAGCAACAGATCCTGGACGAGGCGCCTCGGGAGCTTGCCGCGCATCTGCCGGACCTTTACGGCGCCGCGCCGACCCAACTGTTGGCGCTCATTCGTTCCGCCGCCGCACGAAATTCCAGACGCCTGATGATTGTCGGGCACAATCCCGGCCTGCATGAACTCGCGCTCGGCCTGATCGGCGGCGGCGACGCGGCCGGGCGCGCGGCGCTGGCCCGCAACCTGCCGACGTCGGGACTTGTGGTGATCGACTTCGCCATCGAGAGGTGGGACGATGTTGCATTCGGAGGCGGACGGCTCGCGCAGTTCATCAGCCCGAAACTTCTGAAGGAGGCTTAGCGCCGGCGCTCATGGCAGCAAATCCTGCGGCAGCGCATCGAAGGTGTAGGCGCGCGGCCTGTTGCGACGCATGAAGCCGCCGATCTGCCAGCCAAACAGCGCCGACAGCCCGACAATGAACAGCGCGCCCGCCCATTCGCCCGTGACCAGCGCCCGCACCAGCAACGCGGCCATCGCCGCCCCCAGCAACGCCAGCGTGCCCGCGCCGGCAAAATAAAGGACAAGATTGAGACCGGCAACCAGCGAAGCTCGCCCGCCATGTTCGGCGAGCCGCCGGTGCAGTTCGATGATGAAGGCGCGATAACCGTCGTCCTGCGCGGCCATCAGCGCCAGCGTCTGCCAGGTGGTGGACATCACGGTGATGCGGCCGCCGCCGCGATGCTGCACGTCCGTGCGGAATCGTCGCGACTGCATCGACATCGGACGGTACGACATCCGCACAACGGCGATGTCCGTATAACGCCATGTCCCCGACCTGCGGCCAACCTGCCAGGATATCTCGTTATCCTCCAGCGCAAACCGATGCGCCGATCCGATCAGCGACGCCCGGTAGGCGTAAACAAGAGCTGGCGACGACGTTTCGGGCGGCGGCACGATCGGGATCCTTCGTTCAATGCACAAAATTCTTGCGCACAATTTCTTGCTCGCGGTGCGCATTCTATTCTACAAATCCTCCGATGGCTGAAACGGCTTATTTTCCGCGTCACCTGATTCTCGGCAGCGCGATGGTGTCCGGCATCTTGCTCGCGCTTGCCGTGCATATGCTGGGCGCGCAGATCGGCCTCGACCTCGGCGGCCTCTGGCGCGCTGATGCAAATTCGAGAGAGTTCATACCGGCGGGCGCCGCAATCGCATGGTGGCTGGTGGCAACGGCTGGCTTCTCCGGCAGCTATTTTGTCGCGACGCTGATGCACAGCGCGCCGTCCGGCCGCATTCAGCAACGGCTGCGGCAAT
Source organism: Bradyrhizobiaceae bacterium (assembly GCA_044508545.1). Taxonomy (GTDB): domain Bacteria; phylum Pseudomonadota; class Alphaproteobacteria; order Rhizobiales; family Xanthobacteraceae; genus Nitrobacter. The sequence continues at coordinate 13,885 of JBIQHO010000021.1, forward strand.
TCCTGATCGCCGTCGCCGTGCTGTTTCTGGCGGGTGCAGGACAGGCCGCCTCTGCGCCAGGCGCAGTGCCGACGCTCGCAAGCCTCATTGCGGGACTCACCGTGCTCGGCCTCGGCGCGGCGATGGCTTTCTGCGGCGCGTATTTCGCACTCCGCAAGAACTGACGGCGCGCGCGGCTGGTCGCTGACCCCGGCAGCGAACCTGTCATGCAGAATCTACACGGATTGTTTCCAGGCGCAACAAAGCTGACGTCATGCATCAATCCGGCCAGCTTTGTATATCCCCATGGAACGACGCCCAAATAGTCCATGGAACCGGAGAAATTTTATGCCTATATGCATGCGATGATTATTGCGCGGACCGCAGCAGCAGGTGCATGTCGTGATGATTTTTCGATCGATGCCGACACATGGCCGCATTCGGACCGTGAAGAAGCCTGGTCGAGCCAGCACACCGTTTTATCTTGTGGATTTTTCGCGTATGAGTGACCGAACAGCCGCTTGCCCTCTTTCTCTCCAATCGGCTCCCAACATATTGCCGGCCTGCCGGGAGGACGAATGCATCGGCTGCTGAGCGCGCTTCAACGCGGCTTCAAGGAACGGATCGGCTGGAAGCGGCTTGGTGTTGTTGCGAGCATCGTCATTATCGCATTCGCGATCACGACTCTTGTCCGCACTCTCAAGGGCGTCGACACCGGCGCCATCCTCACCGCCCTGACCAAGAAATCGCCGCACGAGATCGCCCTGGCCGCACTTTGCGTGGTCGGCGCGTTCTGTACGCTGACATTCTATGATTTTTTCGCGTTACGGACGATCGGCAAGGACCACATTCCCTACCGCGTCGCCGCGCTCTCGGCCTTCACGAGCTACACGATCGGCCACAACATCGGCGCCACCGTCTTTACCGGCGGCGCGATCCGCTTCCGCATCTATTCGGATTACGGACTCAGCGCGCTCGATGTCGCCAAGGTCTGCTTCATCTCCGGGTTGACGTTCTGGCTCGGCAACCTGTTCGTGCTGGGCATCGGCATGGCCTGGCACCCCTCCGCCGCAAGCGCGATGGACCTGCTGCCGCCATCCGTCAATCGCCTGATCGCGCTCGGCTGCCTCGCCGGCATCGCGATCTATCTCGTCTGGATCGCCACCGGCCGCAACCGCCGCGAACTCGGGCAGAACGGCTGGAAAGTCGTGATGCCGTCGGCGCCGCTGACGCTGGTGCAGATTTTGATCGGCGTCGTCGATCTGGGGTTCTGCGCTTCGGCGATGTACCTGCTGATGCCCGAGCAGCCGCCGATCGACTTCGTCTCGGTGGCGGTCGTCTTCATTCTGGCAACCCTGCTCGGCTTTGCCAGCCACGCCCCCGGAAGCCTCGGCGTGTTCGATGCAGCGATGCTGGTCGCCTTGCCGCAGTTCAGCAAGGAAGAGTTGCTGGCAACGCTCCTGGTATACCGCATGCTTTACTTCATGATTCCCTTCGCCCTCGCCATCGCCATCATGGGCGCGCGCGAGCTCTGGCTCAACGTCGTGCAGCCCTGGCAACAGCGCCGCTTGACCCACGCCAATGGCGGCGATGAACACGGCGCCGATAAACTCAGCGCCGATGCCTGTCCCGGTCACGGCGCCGTCGATGAAGCGGCCCCACAGCAACCGAACGCGGTCAAGTCACGGGTCTCGCAGGACTGAGCGCGCGCGAACGCGTGGCCGGGCCACCGATCTTTATCCATGCCCCTGAGATTCTTGCCGACCGGAGCGCGCCGCCCGACTCTCCGTTCGGAAGAATGCGATATCTCTTGCCGGGCACCTTAAGTCGGGTAAGGTGCTCGAGCGTTTTCGGACTGTTGTCTTCTTCGGAGAATTTCGAATGAGCATGTTGACGCGATCAGCGTTCATCCGATTGGGTTTGATGGCTCCCCTCGCTCTTCCTTTCATGACACGCACGACGCGCGCGCGAGCAGACGACGGCGAAGCCGGCTGGCAATCTCTCACGGACGACGCATCGCGCGCCGACCTCTTCGCGAAGGAGGTGATTCCGTTCGGACTGCGCGAAGAGCAGACCGGGGGGCCCGTCACGCTGGCCATTCCACCGACGTTCAATTTCCCCGACGACGCGAAATTCGACCGGATCGAAAACAAGCCGAGAGTGAACTCGATCTTTGGCATCGATATCAGCCATCATCTGCGGACCGGCATGGATTTTTCGCTGCTCAAATCGCAACGCGTCGGATTCGTCTACTGCAAGGCCACCCAGGGCGTCGGCTTCAAGGACAGCAAATTCGGAGACTTCTGGAAAACCCTCGGCGTGCTTCCGGCGGGCGACCGCGTTCCGCGCGGCGCCTATCACTTCCTGTCGTCCGACAGTCCGGGGAAGGATCAGGCCGATCGATTCCTCGCCTATCTGCGCCTGCACGGTGATATCCGGCCGGGCGATCTGCCGCCGGTGCTTGATCTTGAGTGGGACGTCGTTGCCGGCAACCCCGACAAATGGCGGGGGCGCGGCAAGCAATACATTCTCGACATGACGCTCGGCTGTCTCGATCGCCTCAAGCAAAGCACGGGGCGGACGCCAATCATCTACACCGCCAAGGCGTGGTTCGGCGACACCACAATCCCGCTGTCAGAGTTTTCAAAATTCGCCGGCTACCCGATCTGGATCGCGGACTATAACAACAGCCGCAAGCTCAGCGAAAAACCCGCGGTCCCTGCCGGCGTGAAACCCCTGATCTGGCAGTTCAGCGACCGCGCACTGCTGGCTGCCGGGTACAACAGCGGTCTCGACGCCAGCATCTTCTACGGCACAGACCAGGAGTTTCGCGCGGCTTTCGGCATTTCGTAACGCCGGAAAGACAACGGGGTGTGACGTTGCGCGGGCTGAAGACATGGGTGCGGCGCCGGAGGAAACCGGGCGCGACGGCGATCGCCTTATTGGCGCTGTCGGCGGCGCTGGTCCACGCGGATGCAAGCATGGCCGCGCCCTGCGCCAGCGGCGCTTCACCTCCGAAGTCCGAATGGTGCGATTACTTCGTCGAATACGTTCCGCGCGGGCAGCGGACCGTCGATCCGCGCATCAGCTCGCGGTTTGGCGACACTGCTCCGGGCGATCCGGATATACGAAGCTTTGCTTTCGTGATCAGCATATCGAAATACGACAACCTGATCGACCCGAAGGACAGGGACCTCACCGGCGTCCGCAACGACCTGCCCAACATCATTTCCTTCCTGAAGGAGCAGCAGTTCGACGAGATCATCGTTCTCAGGGATGACCAGGTCACGCCGGAGACGATCCGTGATGTTTTCGACCTCTATCTGATCAAGCAGATCCGGGCCAATCAGGGGCGAGCGCGTTTCCTGTTTGCATATGACGGGCACGGCGCACCGCCGTCCGACCCCAGCCTTCCCGGCGGGCTTGCCCTGTCGTCCATTATCGGCGCGCAGGATTCCAACCCGGACCACAGCTTCCCGCTGGACGAACTGGCGCTGAAACTCAAGACCATCGCGACATTCTCGCTGCAGTCGCTGGCCCTGCTGGGATCGTGCTATTCCGGCGGCGTATTGTTTCCCTATCGCAGCAGCAACTACGACACCACCTATTCGCTAAGGCCTGGCGCGCATGTGGTCGCGGCGGCGCGCAAGGATGAACTCGCTATTTCATACCCGGACGGGCGCGCCACGTTCTTTTTTGATTCGATCATCAGCGCCGTGCGCCAGTCGAAGCAGCCCGAATACACCTTCAGTTTCGACACCACGTCCGACACCGTGGTTCGCAACAATGCGATCGTCCGGCTGGGAGACGTCGTGAACGCCATCAACGACGCACTGGAGAAACTGCAAGGCCAACCCTATCCGCGGCTTCGCATCGCCGAAATGGCTCCCAACAAGAACTTCGAGGGCGCGTTCTTTTTTCTGATCAACCAGGCGCCGACCGTCACCCGCGTTGCCAATCGAATCGACACCGCGCATGGCGCTTTCCGGAATGGCCACCGCGGACGCGCCAGTGGCAACCGCGGAAGCGCCGCCGGTGGCGCCTTCGGAACATACCTCAGGTTTGACCTCGACCCGAAATCGATGGCCGCGATCGAAAAAACCCGATCGGAACTGATCAAAAGCGCCATCGTCAGACCGGCGTCGATCGACGGCAACACCGGCAGTTCGATCAGGGGCAAGCCCGCGATCGTGATTTTCAACGTTCCCGAAACCTACCGAATCCGCGGCGTGGACCTGAGCCATGACAACGGCGAGGTCGATTTCAGGAAGCTGCGCGCTAATGATATCCGCTTCGTCTATCTCCACGCCACGCAGGGCGCGGGGCTGGTCGATCCGGCCTTCCGATCCTATCGCGAACAGGCGGCCAAGGCCGGCCTGCTCACCGGCGCGTATCACGTCTTCAGCTTTTGCCAGCCGGTTGCGGATCAGATGGCCAACCTGAAGAAGGTAATACCGGCCGATCCCGCCGCACTTCCCGTCGCGATCGATGTCGAATGGGTCGGCAGGCCCGCTCTCAAGGGCGAGGAATCGTGCAACGCTCCCGGCGACATTCGCGCACGGCTGCTCGATCTCGCCGGCCAGATCCAGCACTACACGGGCAAGCTCCCGATCTTTTACGCCGCGCCCCAGGCAATCCGCGGGTTGTTCGACGCCTCGTTCGATCGCTATTCGCTGTGGATCGCATCGTATTCAGCCGACGTGGCCAACAAGGCCGTTCCCTCCAGAAGCAGCAATCCGTGGACGCTCTGGCAGTTCACCGACAGGGCGCAATTCCCGGGCACCAAGGAGCCGGTCGACCTCAACGCGTTCTTCGGCAATGAGGCCCAGTTCGAGGCTTTCAGGGAAGGCAGGAGCAACGTCGCTCTCGCAGCGACCCGGACCAGACCGCGAAGGTAAGATTGCCGGCCGCGGGGAATCACGGCAGGGATATCCGGGGGCGCGGATCCGCCCCCTGGGGCCAGCCGCCGCATCGCGCCGCCTGATCCGGCAACATTGACGAAGCGCGAACCTCGCGGTCCGCGCCGGGCCTCTTATTTCCGCCAAAACTATCGCGTCAAAACTGCTCATGACCCGCACGTCCTCCCTCACCCGGATCGCTTTGATTTTGCTCGGCATGCTCGCCATGCAACAGGCGGTCGCGCAGCCCGCGCCTGATGAGCCCGACCCATTCCGTCCCGCCGCATCGGCCCAGAGCCAGCCTGCCGGCGGAATGGAGATTTCGTGGGAGGTCCGTAACCGTTTCAGACTGTTCCGCGAGGAGCGCGACTTCCAGATCCACGTCGTCGCCGAACGCAACCAGAGCATCCTCGCAGCCGAGCAGGCGCTGGAATTGCAAAGCGACGGCCGCGGCTGGGCCCGCAACGCCGTGAACCGGCTTTGCATCGACCTCAGCGGCCATGTCAGCGAACCCTGCACCCGAGACAAGATCAAGGAAAGCTACCTGACGCCGACGGAGCATCCGGTCACCGTGCGCCTGACCGGCGCGATTCCGGTCGGCGCGGTGTGCGCCTGGTCATTCGACGACGGCGACGGCCCGCGCACCACGACGCAGGACTGCGCCGAGCCGATCGATTTCCGCGCCCGCTACGGCCGCGCCACCAACGCCACGGTCGATGTCACGAGCGGCAGCGACGCCCCGCAGCGCCTGATGGCCCAGATCAAGGTGCGCGACATCCTCATCGCCGGTCTCGGCGATTCCATCGCCTCGGGCGAAGGCAATCCGGACCGCGCCATTGCGCTGTCGGACGAGGGCTTCTGCTTCCGCTCCTATCTCGGCGGCGCGGGAGACGAGTATTACCGGCCGAGCCGCGCCGGATATAAGGGCGGCCGCGCCTGCGGCACTGCCGGCCCGCTCCAGACCTGGCAGCGCTATGGCGCGCTGTGGCTGAACGCGGCCTGCCATCGCTCGCTCTACAGCTACCAGATCCGCACCGCGCTTGCGCTGGCGGTGCGGTATCCGCACATTGCCGTGACCTACCTGCCGCTCGCCTGCACCGGCGCCAGCATCCCCGACGGCCTGCTCGGCTCGCAGCGCGCACGCGAATGCCTGTCCTCGGCGAAGTGTCAGGGCACCGTCAACGGCCAGGTGGCCGAACTGCGCGACGCGCTTGCGGCTGCGAGGCGTCGCCAGCCCGACCGCAAGCTCGACCTCGTGCTGCTGACCATCGGCGCCAACGACATCAATTTCTCCGGTCTCGTGTCCGACGTCATCGTCGACGCGCCGACCGAGCGCGCGTTGTTCAAGCGCGGCGGCCTGATCGAATCGGTCGAGGATTCCCGGTCGAGCCTGGTGCGCGACCTGCCGCAATCCTTCGGCAAGCTCCGCGCCGCATTGAAGCCGCTGGTGGGCAACGACCTCTCGCGCGTGGTGTTCGTCTCCTACGCCAACCCGGCGCTGGCCAACGGCGGCGTGCCCTGCTCCGGCGGCAAGGCGGGCTTCGACGTGCATCCCTCGTTCAACGCTGACCCACGACGGCTTGCCCAGGTCACAGGCTACGTCCAGAACGAATTCCTGCCGCGGTTGAAGGCGATTGCGCTCTGCCAGAACGGCGTGATCTGCCGCGATCCCGACAGCGACCGCATGACCTTCGTCGCAGCACATCAGGCTAACTTCGCCGATCACGGATTTTGCGCGCGCTCCGGCGGCGATCCCGAATTCGACCGCGCCTGTTTCTCGGCTCGCGGCGACAGCTTCGTCAGCGACATCGTGGAAGCGCCGCAGCAGCCGATGACCTGCGGCCGCCCCGCGAGCGCGTTCCGCGCCTATCTGCCGCGCGCGCGCTGGATCCGCGACGCCAACGACAGCTACTTCACGGCGATGACCTATCCGCAGGCGCTACCCGCATCGATGCAGCCGTCCGACATCCACGACGCGACATGGGGCCTGCTCTCCGCGGTGTATGGCGGTGCGATCCACCCGACCGCCGAGGGTCATGCCGCGATGGCTGACGCGGCGATGCCGGCAGTGGAGGCCGAACTGCACCTCAATGCAGCCGACGGGAGCAACGTGACAGGCGAACCGCTGCCGCCGCTCGCGCTGCCGCCCGCATCGATGGCTCCGGCCTCGCCCGCGCCGATACAGCCGCAGCAATAACGGTCATCCGAGCATTCAGGAATTGCCGCGCCGCTAGAGCCCTTCTGCTTCTAACGGAATCAGAAGCCGCGCTCTATGTCTTTGATTTGACGCGTTTTCTTGACACGAAACGGTCGCCACTTCGCTTGAAAACGCCGTAGACGCCTCAATTCACCCCGAGCTTCTTCTGCAGGCTCGACGACGAGGTGGTGTACTGGAACACCAGCCGCTTGTCCGGATAGACGTAGCGGTGCGCCTTCTGCGCCATCAGCGCGCCCTCATGGAAGCCGGAGAGGATCAGCTTCAGCTTGCCGGGATAGCTGTTGATGTCGCCGATCGCGAAAATGCCCGGCACGTTGGTCTCGAACGACGCCGTCTCCACCGGGATCAGGTTGTTCTCAAGCTGAAGCCCCCAGTTCGCGACGGGCCCGAGCTTCATCGTCAGCCCGAAGAACGGCAGCATGGTATCGCAATTGATCGTCGACATCGCGTTGTCGCTGCCCTTCACCTGCGCGGCCGAGAGTTGTCCGTCCGCGCCTTCCAGCGCGGTGACCTGACCGATTTTCAGATCCATCTCGCCGTCGGCGACCAGCTTGCGCATCTGCTCCACGCTATGGGGAGCCGCGCGAAAATCGTCGCGGCGGTGCAGAAGCGTGATGCGCTTCGCCAGCGGATGCAGGTTGAGCGTCCAGTCGAGCGCGGAATCGCCGCCGCCGACGATCAGGATATCCCGATCGCGAAACTGCTCCATCTTGCGCACGGCGTAGAACACCGAAGTGTTTTCATAAGCCTCGATGCCGGGCACCGGCGGCCGCTTCGGCTGGAACGAGCCGCCGCCTGCCGAGACCACGACGACCTTGCACTCGAATACCTTGCCGGCGTCGGTGGTGACGCGGAATCCCGGGTCGCCGATCTTCTCGATGCTTTCCACCATCTCGTTGAGATGGAATGTCGGGTCGAAGGGCTTGATCTGCTCCAAAAGCGCCTCGGTGAGGCCCTGGCCGGTCACCAGCGGAATGCCGGGAATATCGTAGATCGGCTTCTCCGGATAAAGCTCGGCGCACTGTCCGCCGATTTTATCCAGGATGTCGACAAGATGCACTTTCATATCGAGCAGACCCAGCTCGAACACCGCGAACAGTCCGCAAGGGCCCGCACCAATAATCAACACATCCGTCTTGATCGCTTCGCTCATGTCGAAATTCTTTTCCGTTC
>JBIQHO010000420.1:0-2717 GCA_044508545.1 Bradyrhizobiaceae bacterium
GACGCGCGAGATGCTCGAGAAGCTGGCGATGATTGACTGGTTCGAGGCCGTGGGCCGCGGCGATGTGGCGCGCGTTGGCGGCAAGAATGCATCGCTCGGTGAGATGGTCAGAGCGCTCGGAGAACATGGCATCAAAGTGCCGCCGGGCTTTGCCACCACGGCAGATGCCTATTGGTCGTTCATCGAAGCGAACGATTGTCGCTCCGAAATCGCGGCGCTGATCCAGGACTGGACCGAGGGCAGGCTATCTCTGCCCGAGGCGGGTGGTGCCATTCGCCAGTTGATCCTGCAGGGAAGTTGGCCGGAGAAACTCGCCGCTGCCATTTCCGACTCCTATCGCGAACTGTGCAAACGCACGGGGCGGCAGAACCTGTCGGTCGCTGTTCGCTCGAGCGCGACCGCCGAGGACCTTCCGGACGCGAGCTTTGCAGGCCAGCAGGAGACCTTTCTCAACGTTTGCGGCGAGAACGACCTGCTGATCGCCTGTCGCCGTTGCTATGCGTCGTTGTTCACCGACCGCGCAATCAGTTACCGCCAGGCCAAAGGCTTCGACCATATGAAGGTTGGCTTGTCGATCGGCGTGCAGCAGATGGTGCGCTCCGATCTGGGTGGATCGGGTGTGATGTTCTCGATCGATACCGAGACCGGCTTCGACAAGGTCGTATTGATCAATGCGGCATGGGGCCTAGGCGAGAACGTCGTGCAAGGCACGGTCGATCCGGACGAATACGTTGTCTTCAAGCCCCTTCTCGGCAATCCCACCCTGGTGCCGATCGTCGAAAAGCGCTGCGGCGATAAGGCTATAAAGATGGTGTATTCGACCGGGGAGAAGCCGACCCGCAATGTGCCAACGTCGAAAGTCGAGCGCAGCGCCTTCGTGCTTTCGGATGCGGAGATCCTCCAGCTGGCGCGCTGGGCGATGACGATCGAAGACCATTATGGGTGCCCCATGGACATGGAGTGGGCGCGCGACGGCGAGACGGGCGAAATGTTCATCGTTCAGGCGCGGCCCGAAACCGTACAGTCGCGCCGCACGGGGGGCACGCTTCGCAGTTTCGCCATCACCGAGAAGGGCAGGGTCCTTGTCGACGGCACCGCCATCGGTGATGCCGTCGTGACTGGACAAATCTGCCTGATCGAAGACGTCAAAGATATCGACAAGTTCGTCGACGGCTCGGTCTTGGTGACCTCGACGACCGATCCGGACTGGGTCCCGATCATGCGCCGCGCCGCGGCCATCGTGACCGACCATGGCGGCCGCACCTCGCACGCCGCCATTGTCAGTCGTGAGCTCGGGCTACCGGCGATCGTCGGCACCGGCAACGCCACGGATGTTCTCCATTCCGGGCAGGAGGTGACGATTTCCTGCGCCGAGGGCGACATCGGACACGTCTATGAGGGCACAGCCAGGTTCAATGCCAGCGACGTCGATGTCACGGAGTTGCCCAGCACCAAGACGCAGGTGATGCTCAATCTTGCCAATCCGAGCGCAGCTTTTCGCTGGTGGCAGTTGCCGGCCGACGGCGTCGGGCTGGCGCGCATGGAATTTGTCATCGCCAACGCAATCCGCGTCCACCCCATGGCGCTGCTGAAGTTCGATGAGCTAAAGGACCAACAGGCGAAGGCGGAAATCGCAACGCTCACCAAGGGTTACGGCAACAAAGCCGAATACTTCGTCGACAAACTGTCGCGCGGGCTCGCCCGTATCGCCGCTGTCGTTTACCCGAAACCTGTCATCGTTCGCATGAGCGATTTCAAGACCAACGAGTATGCGGGTCTGCTTGGGGGGCGGGAGTTCGAACCGGCCGAGGAAAATCCGATGATCGGCTTCCGGGGCGCCTCGCGGTACTACTCGCCGCAATATCGCGACGGATTTGCACTCGAGTGCCAGGCGATCGCACGGCTTCGCAATGTGCTGGGATTCACCAATGTCGTCGTCATGATCCCCTTCTGCCGCTCGGTGGGAGAGGCGGACAAGGTGCTTGCGATTATGGCGGAGACCGGACTCGAGCGCGGCAAGGATGGCCTCGAAATCTATGTGATGTGCGAGATTCCTTCGAACGTGATCCTGGCAAAGGCCTTTGCCAGCCGGTTTGATGGCTTTTCCATCGGCTCGAACGACCTCACGCAGCTGACCCTGGGGGTCGATCGCGACTCCGGCGAGCTCGCCGAGCTGTTCGACGAGCAGGACGAGGCCGTCAAATGGATGATCGAGCGCATCATCATCAAGGCCGGCTCGGTCGGCGCCAAGGTCGGGCTTTGCGGGCAGGCGCCCAGCGATCACCCGGAGTTTGCGAGGTTCCTGGTCGAATGCGGCATCGACTCGATGTCCGTCAGTCCGGACAGCTTCGTTGCCGTAAAGCGGCAGGTCGCACTGGCCGAGACGGGAGCCACGAAGTGAGGGATCTGGACTAACCGGAGCGCGTGCAAGTCGGCTCCAGGCTTGGCAAAAGCGCACTCTTGTGCGCGCTGAACGCACAAAAAATGGCTTTAGGGGACGAAAAAGGAACGAGATCGACATGCTCGAGCGCGTGGACTTGCGGAGGCAGCTGAAGGGGCTCTACAGCGCCTCCAGCGCGCCGTCAGTCGTCGATGTCCCGGCCATGAACTACGTCATGGTCGCCGGTCACGGCGATCCCAACACATCGCCACTTTACGCCGATGCCGTCGCAACGCTGTACAGCGTCTCGTTCACGCTGAAGTTCACCCTCAAGCGC
>JBIQHO010000421.1:0-2709 GCA_044508545.1 Bradyrhizobiaceae bacterium
GCCGGCATGCGCTCCATGCGCGTGACGCCGAGCGGGCGCACCTGGTTGCCCTGGATGAAGGACATCGTCTCGGCGAGCGGCGAGAAGACGAGGTCGAGCCGCCCCGCGATGAGATCCTGCATGGCCGGCGCGCCGCCGCGATAGGGGATGTGGGTGAAGGTGACGCCGGCCTTCTGCTCGAACAGCGCCGCGGCGAAATGCTGCGTGCCGCCGACGCCGCTGGTCGGAGGAGGAGAAGCTGCGGATCGTCGAGGAAAGCTATTCGGCTCCGCGACAGGCATCTGCGACGGCGCGGCGCCACGGGATTTCCAACCAGTTGCTGTTTGCCTGGCGCAAGGCGCATCGCGAGGGCCGCCTTGGCGCAAGTGACGTCTGCGGTTTCGTACCGGCGATGATCGTACCAGAGCAGCCGAAGAAGGGTCTAGAACCGGCTGGCGGGCGCATGGAGGTGGTGAGCGTGAATGGCCGCAGGGTCATCGTCGAACCCGGCGTGGACGTGGAAGTGCTGCTTCGGATCATGCGCGGCCTGGAAACGCTGCGATGATCCCGATTCCGACGGGGGTGCGGGTGTGGCTGGCGACGGGACACACCGACATGCGCTGCGGCTTTCCCAGCCTTGCTCTACGCGTGCAGGAGATTTTGAAGAAGGATCCGCTGAGCGGTCATATTTTTTGCTTTCGCGGTAAAAGAGGTGATCTCCTGAAGATCATTTGGCATGATGGGCAAGGATCGTGTCTGTTCACGAGGCGCCTTGAGCGCGGCCGCTATATCTGGCCATCTCTGGCGGATGGAAGCGTTACGATATCGACGGCCCAGTTGAGCTATCTCCTGTCCGGAATCGATTGGCGGAATCCTCAAGAAACCTGGCGTCCGACGCGGGTCGGATAGCCATTTTACCATTGAATCTGCAGCCTGATCTGATTCAATGGCTTTATGACATCGAAGCCGATCGCTCTTCCTTCGGACCTCACGAGTGCCTACATGGCGCTGCTGGCCGAACGTGAGGCGTTGCAGGTTGAACGCGATGTGGCCGTCGCGGATGCCGCCAACGCGCGGGCGGAGCTGTCGAACAACGCGGCGCTGATCGCGCATCTCGAGCTGCGGATCGAGAAGCTCAAACGCGAACTGTACGGGCAGCGCTCCGAGCGCACGGCGCGGCTGATCGAGCAGTTGGAATTAGAGCTCGAAGACCTCGTCACCATGGCGAGCGAGGACGAGCTTGCCGCGCAGGCCGCAGCGGCGAAGGCCCAGACCGTGCGCGCCTTCACGCGCAAGCGGCCGGTGCGCAAGCCCTGGCCGGAGAATATCGAACGCGAACGCGTCGTCATCGAACCTCCCACCACCTGCGCCTGTTGCGGCGGGTCGCGGTTGTCGAAGCTGGGTGAAGACGTGACCGAGACGCTGGAGGAGATCCCGCGCCGCTTCAAGGTGATCGAGACGGTGCGCGAAAAATTCACCTGCCACGATTGCGAGAAGATCAGCCAGCCGCCGGCGCCCTTCCATGCAACGCCGCGTGGCTTCATCGGTCCGCAGTTGCTGGCGACGATCCTGTTTGACAAGTTCGGCATGCACGCCCCACTTAACCGCCAGAGCACGCGCTTCAAGGCCGAGGGGATCGATCTGCCGCTGTCGACGCTGGCCGACCAGGTCGGCCACGGAACCTTCGCCGTCATGCCGCTCTTCCAGCTGATCGAGAGCCATGTGTTCGCTGCCGAGCGCCTTCATGGGGATGACACCACCATCCGCATCCTGGCGAAGGGCAAGTGCACGACCGGACGCATATGGGTTTATGTACGCGATGACCGTCCCTTCGCCGGACCTGCGCCGCCGGCAGCGGTCTATTACGCCTCAAGTGACCGGCGCGGCGAGCGCCCCCAGAAGCAGCTGGCCGCCTTCGCCGGCATCCTTCAGTGCGACTGCTACAGTGGCTTCGAGCCGTTGTTCGACCCGCAGCAGAGGGAGCGACCGATCACGCCGGCCTTTTGCTACGCCCATGCGCGGCGAGGATTCTTTGAGCTGGCCGACATCGAGAAAAAGGCCCGAGATGGCAAGAAGGGCAAACCCGTCTCGCCGATCGCGCTGGAAGCGGTCAGGCGTCTCGACGAGCTGTTCGAGATCGAGCGCGCCATCAATGGCCGCAGCGCCGACGAGCGGCACGCTGTGCGCCAGGAGAAGAGCAAACCGCTCCTCGACGACATGCACGCCTGGTTGCTCCGCGAGCGCGATACCCTCTCGCGCTCCGCCGAGGTGCTGAAACCGATCAACTACATGCTCCGGCGCTGGGCCGACTTCGCCCGCTTCCTCGACGACGGCAGGATCTGCCTCAGCAACAACGCGGCCGAAAGAGCGTTGCGTGGCATTGCCCTGGGAAGGCGCAACTGGACCTTCGCCGGTTCCCAGCGTGGCGCCGACCGAGCCGCCGTGATACTCACCCTCATCACCACCGCACGCCTCAACGATGTCGATCCGAAAGCCTGGCTCGCCGACGTTCTGGCTCGCATTGCCGATCTTCCCGCCTCGCGTCTGTACGAACTACTGCCCTGGGAATGGCAGCGTCTGCGCGAGGCCGACAACCTCGCCGATCAGCAGGCCGCCTGACCTTCACGCAACGCCATCATAGAGCCTGCCGCGCCCACGCGCGTGTGCCAATCATGCGGCCTTCGTCGTATACGTACGTTGTTCTGAGGAACAAGCCATCTCAGATGGACC
>JBIQHO010000422.1:0-2672 GCA_044508545.1 Bradyrhizobiaceae bacterium
GCAGGGAAGTCCCTCGCGTCCGCGCCCGATCCGGCGAGCACCGCCGCGAGCGCCGATGGATCCTCGATATCGAGCTCGCGCTTCCAGAACCGGTCGAAGACCGCGTCGTTGTAGGCCCGGAGGATACCCCGGTCCGCGGCGTAGAGCAGGCCGATATTGGCGAGCGAGGAATCGAAGATCTTGCGCGGCCCGCGGATCACGAGCCCCCGCCGCGCGGCCTCGCGCCGGCAATCCATGTAGCTGTACCGGACCCGGCGCCACTGGTGGGCGTTCCGCCGCTCGGCGACGACGTTGCCGCTGCCGTCGACCTCGGCGCTGCCGAGATAGGCCGGGATGTCGAGCGTGTAGGGCAGCCACGCCACCCGGGCACCGGTCTCGCGCTCGAGGTCGTAGACCAGGTCCTTCGCCAGATAGGCGTAGGGGCTCTTGTAGTCGATGTAGACCTTCACCGTGCGCCGGGTCATGAGCTTGCCGGAGTCCTCGATCCCATCCGCGCTGCGAGCCTCAAGGGAGAGAGACTAACGCCGCGGCCGAGTAGCTGAGAACCACGGAAGCACGCTCTCTCGCCGACGAATGCGAGGTGTGCCTCCATGACCCGCTACCCGTAGTTTGCAGACTTGCTTGATCGACTCCCGGTACAGCGTAAGATGAAGCTGTCATACTCGCGAAAGGCGAGAGGGGGACAATGACGATGGCAGCTGACTTTCGGGAGAAGATGATCGAGTTGGCTGGGCGGGCGGTCGCGACGGCGCCACGTTGCGCCAATGAAGAATCGACCAAATTGTTTTTGGTTGTCCCGTTTATATCGTTTCTGGGATACGATCCATTGAATCCAAACGAAGTGTTCCCGGAACATGGCGCAGATTTCAGCGAAAAATACAAGAACAGAGTAGATTTTGCTATTCTAAAGGGCGAGACGCCTATCATTGCAATTGAATGCAAGACGGTCGGCGCTGCGCTCCGTGACGATCGCGGTCAGCTAAGAAGCTATTTTAATGCTGCAAAGTCGGTAAAGATGGGAATTCTGACCGACGGACTGATGTGGGAGTTCTTTGCGGACTCGGACGAACCGAACTTGATGGATGAGAATCCTTTTCTTTCTGTGGACCTGAGAGAAGTCGCAAAGGGGAAACTGGACGAATCTGCGGTCGAAGGGCTCAAGGCGCTGCATAAGACCGCATTCGACCCCGAGAATATAGGGGCCGAAGCGAAAAGAAAGCACATCTTCAATTCGGTGCTTCGAAACATTGGTCAGCTCTCCCAAGATCCATCGGAGGCGTTCTGTCGAATGCTACTGCAACAGGCGGGAATCACACACGCCCGTCAGAAAACAATCGACGAATATCGATCCGTCATCCAGAGGGCCTTCCGTGAATTCATCAATCAGCAGATTTTGCAGCGGCTAGACCTACAGAACAGGGATACGGAAAAGCCAGATTCGATCGAGCGGTTGCTGTCGGTCAAGGAAGATAGTCAAGCTGGTTCAGGTTCCAAGATATCGACATCGGACCTGGAACTCTCGGTATTCAAGTGGGTGCAGCATCGGCTTGCATTTCTGGTAGACGATGACGAATTGTTTAGTGAGATCCAGAATGTAAAATTTCGGGACTATCAGGGCAAATTTGTAATATATTACAAAATGGAACGGAAAGGCAGGCTATTTGATTTTATAGAAAGGAAGAATCCGGATGGTATCGGCCAGTATCACTTCGTTCTCCCCGAAGATCTCAATCTGGGTGTGCGGGAACGATCGACCGATACGCTGGCGGATTTGGATAACGACCTCATCAAGATCTTTCGCGCCAGGGTGACTGCGATCGGAAAGGCGGCCCCTCCGTCGCGCAGCCAGCCACAATGACGTGACAGGCGCCGCGGGGTCCGCGCCAAGTTACCGCCCATCCGTCTTCTCGCGATCGAACTGCCAGTCGGCGGGAAGCGGCTTGCGACAATCGCGGATGCGTGCCCGTGCGCGCTGACGGCGCGCATGCGCACGTGCCTCCACCACCGCGCTCGGAAGGCGGATGGCGAGGCTGTCCCCCATCTCAATACTCGCATCAGTCCTCCATGAGATAGGCCGTCGGCGCCGGGAACTGTCTATTCGGCCATTGCGGAGCTGCAGCAAGGTGCGAAACGCAGGCGCGACGTGCCCGCCCGCACCGGCCCGGCGGTTGATTTTGCCGCCGCCCGCCCGATATTCGGCCGGCGCCCGGATTCCTCGATGATGCCCTCGCACCAGTTTCACCCGGCCGTGGCGGCGTGGTTCGCCGGCCGCTTCGCGGCGCCGACGCCGGCGCAGGCCGAGGCGTGGCCGGCGATCCAGGCCGGCCGGCACACGCTGATCTCTGCGCCGACCGGATCCGGCAAGACGCTCGCCGCCTTCCTCGCCGCGATCGATGCGCTCCTCCGCCAGGGGCTCGAGGGTCGCCTCGAGGACGCGACCCAGGTGGTCTACGTCTCGCCGCTCAAGGCGCTTTCGAACGACATTCACCGCAATCTCGAAGCACCGCTGGCAGGCATTCGCGCGCAGCTGCGCAAGCTGGGTGGAGCTGGCCGAGCCGCACCGAGCGCCAGCACGATGAACTGCGCGCGCGAGAATGCAGAGGGAATCGAGGCCGACGCATGGCGCAGGTCCGAGCATGCCGAGCAGGGCTCGAGCGACGTCGAGATCCGTA
>JBIQHO010000423.1:0-2671 GCA_044508545.1 Bradyrhizobiaceae bacterium
TGCCGGACATCAATGGACTCGATCTTCAGGGACAGATCGCGGAAAGTGATCACCCACCGATCGTGTTCATCACGGGTCATGGAGACATTCCATCCTCGGTGCGCGCCATCAAACGTGGGGCGCTTGATTTCCTGACAAAGCCGTTTAGCGACACCGATGTCATGTCCGCGGTCAATGCAGCGATCGCACAGGACCGTGCTGACCGGGCGGATCGGGCCGACCTATCGGTGCTGCGACGACGCTACGACAGCCTTACCTCAAGAGAGCGCGAGGTTCTGCCTCTGGTAGCGAGCGGATTTCTTAACAAGCAGTCTGCCGCCAAGCTCGGTATCAGCGAAGTGACGCTGCAGGTTCATAGAAGGAAGGTCATGCAGAAGATGGCGGTAACGTCGCTCGCGGACCTCGTGCGCATCGCGGAGCGGCTGGGAATCCAGACTGCTTCCCGTTGCGCAGGAGGAGATCGATTGTGAATACGAAAAGATCCGTTGTGGCGGTAGTGGATGACGATCCGAGGCTGCTCGAATCTCTGGAAGATCTTCTCGAGTCGGCTGGTTATCGCGCGCGTTGTTTCTCGTCGGCACAAGCAATGCTAGACGATGGACTGTCCGACGTCGATGCCTTGATCACCGATATTGGGTTGCCCAATATTGACGGCTTCGAGCTTCGCAATCAGGCGCGTAGCGTGCGCCCCGACCTGCCTGTATTTCTTATTACCGGACGCCACGAAATCGCGGATCAGAGCCGCGCTCAGGGCATTAGCGGATTTTTCCGGAAGCCGTTTGACGGACAGTTGCTGCTGGCGGCTGTCACGGATGCTTTGCATAACGCTCAGAGGGGGAGGGATCATGACAGTTGATCGGCTGCTTCACTCGAAATCGCCCTCGCTTTCGTCGAGCCAAAGGGAGGCGGAGTATCCCTTGGTGATTATCGTCGACGATGATCTTCCAGTTCGGGAAGCGCTGTCGGAATTGGTCGCGTCGGCGGGGTTCGACTCGGTAAGTTTCGCGTCGACTGGTGAATTGCTGGAATCCGATCTACTTGATCGGCCGGGCTGCCTAATTCTCGATGTGCGAATGCCGGGAGCAAGCGGCCTCGACCTGCAGAATCATCTCACGCAAACGGGGAATCCGAAGCCGATAATTTTCCTGACCGGCCATGGCGATATTCCGATGACCGTACAAGCAATGAAGGCTGGAGCCGTCGATTTCCTGACGAAGCCCGTTCGCGATCAAACGCTTCTGGACGCCGTAGCCGCTGGCATTGCCGCCGATGCTTCCCAGCGGCGGAAAACTATCGCCAGGAAATACAATATCGAACGTTTCGAGACATTAACGAAACGCGAGCGAGATGTTTTACATCGCGTGGCAAACGGACGTCTCAACAAGCAGATCGCCTTTGATCTGGGTATTAGTGAGGTTACCGTGAAGATGCATCGAAGCAACGCGATGCGCAAAATGGAGGCGAGGTCGCTCGGTGATCTCGTTCGGATTTGGGAAACGCTTCCTGATCCAGTACGCTCGGGACAGGGACGTTTCTCGACATAGACGGCGGTTAGTTGATGTACTGAGAGGGTTAGCGCCTTCGCGATGCTTCTCCTTCAGCTGGAACGACGGCTAGAAGAAGTAGACGTAGAGCTGTGCCGCCCTCATTGAGGCAACCCATCATACGCGCCGTCCTTCTCAAAACAATGTAAGGTCAATCTGACCTCATCGAAGCCGAACGGCGATGGATGCTTTGGATCGTCGGTATGACGCCGCGTCGTCACGGTGCAAACGATGGTATGTCCCGCCTGCTGAAAATTCCCGACATAGGCGAAAGCCGAATCTTGCGGCCATCGCCACCACGTTGCTCACCACCGGCATCATGCGGCCAGCGCTGGCGCCGAGGGCGATAGCGTCTTGCTCTCAGTTATCACTGGGAACGCGTCGCGCGTATCGACAGCCAGGCAGTTCGTCGGGGCCACTGCCAAGCATCTTGGCCTTCCGCGTCACCTATGGTGCGCCGACTTTATGAATCTGGTCGAGCGGAAGCTCGGCAGACGCGGCACCGGATCACGGCTGGCAATGTCGTTTGCGCGGTATGGTCGTCGCCTATCAGGACCTGCCGTCGGCGCGATCGCCACAATGGGTCGTCGTGGCGGTGGGCATGTCGGCGTCGTTAGCAGTTGGGATGCGACCACGGTCACGATCATCAGCGGCAATCATCTCGGGGCCGTGCGTGAAGTGATCTATCCGCGCCGGCGCATCCGCTCGTACACCATGTGAAGACGGTATTTTGGGGGCCGCGATGCGCGTGAAGATTGGATCTCAGTGGTTTGAGGCCGAACCGGGGCGCCCTCTGATGATCGAGCTCGACGACGGCGACAAGGCGCTGATCCGCCACATGGATCCTCGGTCGCATCAGCTTGCGTACTTCAATGAGCCCGACATGACGGCGGAGCAGAAGCTTGCCTGGATGCGCGAAGGGTAGTTCCTCCGTTCGCGCGGTCTGCAGAGACCTGTGCTGGCGCCGGCACCAAATCGTCTCAAACTGCCATCATTGAACTTTCGAAGGCTGCCTCGTTGCCGCCGGCGGACGGCTGTCTGCGCGCAGCGCCATGGCGTCGACTGATGTGGCGGCCGCGTGGATCCTGGCTTGGCGCCGACGTGCAGACCTTCAGATTTCCGGTGCA
>JBIQHO010000424.1:0-2669 GCA_044508545.1 Bradyrhizobiaceae bacterium
GTGAACTTCGTCGCCTCGACCTTGAGGAACGGTGCGTTCGCCAGCTTGGCCAGCCGCCGCGCGATCTCGGTCTTGCCGACGCCGGTCGGCCCGATCATCAGGATGTTTTTCGGCAGCACTTCCTCGCGCAGCGGTCCGGTCAACTGCTGGCGCCGCCAGCGATTGCGCAAGGCGATGGAGACGGCGCGCTTGGCGTCGGTCTGGCCGACGATGAAACGATCGAGTTCGGAAACGATTTCGCGAGGAGAGAAGTGCATCATGATCTCGAAGATATGGTGAAACGTTGCGGTAACAAGCGGTCAGATGATGGGCGGCCCGGCCTGCCAGTGCCGGACGGCTTCGAACGGATGGATCAGCATGATGACGTTGAGCGTCAGGTTGTCACGGATATGCAGTCCGACCAGCACTTCCAGCAGAATCGCCAGGACGATCGTCAAGGCAATCGGCAGTTTGCGCGCCAGCACGAATCCCGCGATCATCGCGAGAGTGTCGGACAGCGAATTGACGATGCTGTCGCCGTAGTAGTCCAGGGAAATCGTCGCTGCGCGATAGCGATCGATGATCCAGGGCGAGTTCTCGACGATCTCCCATGCGCCCTCGATGGTGATCGCGATCAGAAGGCGGGTGATCCAGGGGGCGCGGGGCAGCACCAGCCAGGTCGCGCCGTAGAACAGAAATCCATGGATGATGTGGGAGAAGGTGTACCAGTCGGTGAGGTGCTGCGAATTCTCGGAGCTTTGCACCACGCCGTGCCAGAACTTGACGTAGCCGCAGCTGCAGATCGGGACCCGGCCCATGGCGTAAAGCATCGCGGCCTGCGTGATCAGCAGGCCGAGGGCGATCAACGCGCCATTGGGCACGGAGAGACCACGCGACGGATGAACGGACTCAGTATGAACGGGCATAAGGTCAGCCCGCCGCCAGCGTCTCGATCGTGACGTTTCGGTTGGTATAAACGCAGATGTCGGCGGCGATATCGAGCGAGCGGCGGACGATGGCTTCCGCGTCCTTGTCGGAGTCGATCAACGCCCGCGCGGCGGACAGCGCATAATTGCCGCCGGAGCCGATCGCCATCACGCCGGCTTCCGGCTCCAGAACGTCGCCGGTGCCGGTCAGGACCAGCGAGACATCCTTGTCGGCGACGAGCATCATGGCTTCGAGCCGCCGCAGGTAGCGGTCGGTGCGCCAGTCCTTGGCGAGTTCGACCGCGGCGCGGGTGAGCTGGCCGGGGTATTGCTCGAGCTTGCTCTCCAGCCGCTCGAACAGCGTGAAAGCGTCGGCGGTGGCGCCGGCGAACCCGCCGATCACATCGCCCTTGCCAAGTTTCCGGACCTTCTTCGCATTGGACTTGATGACCGTCTGTCCGATCGAGACCTGGCCGTCTCCGCCAATGACGACCTTGCCGCCCTTGCGGACGGTCAGGATCGTGGTGCCGTGCCACACCTGCGGCTGTAATGCTTGCATCTGACCCCCTTCGTGATCCGCCAGATTTAGGCATTGCGACGGGACGTTGCAATCGGCGTTCGAAGTCGCGGATTCCAGTGGTCCGATTCTAACATTCGCATCCCGTTTCAGCAGGTATTTTTGCGAATGGACCACTGGCAACTATAGGTTTCCAGTGGAGTTTTGGATTTGACATTCACATCCCGGCACCCGCGGCAGATGGGTGGCGAATGTCAAATCCGCTCCGCCAGTCACCATAGCGCGAAGAAGCCCCGCAAAAGGCGTCGTCTCGCGGTAGCGAAGAGAGCATGAGCCTGTTAAAAGGGCCCGGTTCAGGACCCGTATGATCCGGGCGCCCGTTTTGGCGGATCATGCGCGATGCGGAGAGCCCGATACATGCGCACGGCGACCATCAAGCGCAAAACCAAGGAAACCGACATCGAGGTCGCGGTGAACCTCGACGGCTCCGGCGTATCCCAGGTTGCGACCGGCATCGGCTTTTTCGACCATATGCTGGACCTGCTCGCCCGCCACTCGCGCATCGACATCACCGTCAAGGCCGACGGCGACCTCCACGTCGATCATCACCACACCACCGAAGATGTCGGCATCGCGCTGGGGCAGGCCGTGAAGCAGGCGCTCGGCACCATGGCCGGCATCACCCGCTACGCCGGCGTCCATATGCCCATGGACGAGACGCTGTCGCGTGTGGTGATCGACATTTCGGGCCGCCCGATGCTGGTCTTCAGGGTCGCGTTTCCGCGCGACAAAATAGGTGAATTCGACACCGAGCTGGTGCGCGAATGGTTCAATGCCTTTGCGGTCAATGCGGGCGTGACTTTGCACGTTGAAACCCTATATGGCGAGAACAGCCATCACATCGCCGAATCCTGCTTCAAGGGTCTGGCGCGGGCGCTTCGCGCGGCGGTGGCGATCGATCCGCGCGCCGCGGGCGAAGTGCCGTCAACAAAGGGTCAGCTCGGCGGCTGATCGCGCTGTCGTCGACGGAGAGTGCAAATGCCGGTCTATACAGTCCATGCGCCGCCTGCCGAGGGGACGGACCTGCGCGGCGCCCCGGACCGATTCGTGTTCGTTCGCGACGGTTTTTCGTTCTGGGCCTTCGTATTCGGTCCGTTGTGGTTGCTTTATCAACGGCTCTGGCTGGCGTTCGCCGGATATATGGTGCTGTCGATCGCGCTCGAAGTCGTGATGACGCTGCTGCGCGT
>JBIQHO010000425.1:0-2667 GCA_044508545.1 Bradyrhizobiaceae bacterium
CCAGCACCATCCATGACAGGGCAGCGGACGC
This sequence comes from Bradyrhizobiaceae bacterium, assembly GCA_044508545.1. Classification (GTDB taxonomy): domain Bacteria; phylum Pseudomonadota; class Alphaproteobacteria; order Rhizobiales; family Xanthobacteraceae; genus Nitrobacter. The sequence goes on from JBIQHO010000425.1 coordinate 32, forward strand.
GATCAGCAGGCCCGTCGTGATCAGCTCGGCGGAGCGCGATCCCGCCGCCGGAGGTTCGCTGACGTGGTGGTCGTCGTGACCATGGTCGTCGCCGTGGCCGTGGCCATCATGCGCCGTCGTGGCGTGAGCATGACCGTAGTCGCCGTGATGGTCGACCGTATCGCCGCTGGGGTTGCGCCCATGCGCGCCCACCAGTGCGATCAGCCCGGCGAGGATCGCGCCGATCAGCGGCAAAAAGACGATTGCCTCGATCATTCACACACCCCATTGAGCATGACCCCGCGGCCAATGAATCCACTGGTCGGAAAGAGCCGGTCCTCGCTTTTCCGGATCATGCTTCAGCCCTTCATCAGATTGACGTCCTCAACCGCGATCGAACCGCGGTTGCGGAAATAGACAACGAGAACAGCAAGACCGATCGCGGCCTCCGCGGCGGCGACCGTGAGCACCAACAGCGCAAACACCTGTCCGACGATGTCGCCAAGGAACACCGAGAACGCCACCAGATTGATGTTGACCGCCAGCAGGATCAGTTCCACCGACATCAGGATGACGATGATGTTCTTGCGGTTGAGAAAGATGCCGAGAATCCCGAGCGTGAACAGGATCGCGCCGACCGCCAGGTAGTGACCGAGCCCGATCGTCATTTCACCCACTCCGTCGCGTCGGCGTCCTGCAGTCCTTGCCCGGAGGCAACCTGCCGCACGCTCATCGCCATCTCGGGAGTCCGCGCGTTCTGGACATTGATGTCCTGCCGCTTGACGCTTGCCCTGTGCCTCAGCGTCAGCACGATGGCGCCGATCATCGCCACCAGCAGCACCAGGCCGGCGAGCTGGAAATAATGGATGTACTTCGTATAGAGCACGAGGCCGAGCGCCTCGGTATTGCTCACATCGCCCGGAATGGCCGCCGTAATCGATTTCGTGACCGTCGGCGTGAGGGTCCAGCCACCGACCACCAGCAGCAGTTCAAGCAGGAAGACGGCCGCGATCACCATGCCGAACGGCAGATATTCGAGAAAGCCCTCGCGCAGTTCGGCGAAATCCACGTCCAGCATCATGATGACGAACAGGAACAACACCGCGACCGCGCCGACATAGACCACGATGAGGATCATCGCGAGAAATTCCGCACCCAACAGAATGAACAGGCCAGCGGCGTTGACGAACGCCAGAATGAGAAACAACACCGAATGCACGGGGTTGCGCGAGGTGATGACCATCGCGGCGGATGCGACGCACACGCCGGCGAACAAATAGAAGAACAGCGCGGGAAGGATCATGCGCGCACTCCCGAGCTATTGATCGCAAAGACCGTCGCGCATGCAGGGCTGTTTCCTCCCCCCTTGTGGGGGAGGGCTGGGGGTATGCCGCGGATGCCGAGCGTGGGGTTTACCCCCCTCTCCACCTCTCCCCCACAAGGGGGCAGAGAGCCGGCCATGCCGGAGGATGCTCCGTTCATCAACATGCCCTCACCTCACCGGTACGGCGCGTCGAGTTCGATCGCTTTCGCGATCTCGCGTTCCCAGCGATCGCCGTTGGCGAGCAGCTTAGCCTTGTCATAGTAGAGTTCCTCGCGGGTCTCGGTCGCGAATTCGAAATTCGGCCCCTCGACGATGGCATCGACCGGACAGGCCTCCTGGCACAATCCGCAATAGATGCATTTCACCATGTCGATGTCGTAGCGCACGGTGCGCCGCGTGCCATCGTTGCGGCGCGGGCCGGCCTCGATGGTGATGGCCTGCGCCGGGCAGATCGCCTCGCACAGCTTGCAGGCGATGCAGCGTTCCTCGCCGTTGGGGTAGCGGCGTAACGCATGCTCGCCGCGGAACCGCGGCGAGATCGGATTCTTCTCGAAGGGATAGTTGATCGTCGGCTTCGGCTTGAAGAAATAGCGCATGGTGAGGAAGAAGGCCGATACGAATTCGGTCAGCAGAAGCGAACGGGCTGTTGCATTGATACTCATGGCAACCTCACTTCGGCGCAATGCCGGCGAACTGCAACACGCCCGCCACGATCACCACCATCGCCAGCGACAGCGGCAGGAACACCTTCCAGCCGAGCCGCATCAGTTGATCGTAGCGGTAGCGCGGCACGATCGCCTTCGCCATCGCGAACATGAAGAACATGAACAGCAGCTTCAGCGAGAACCAGACGACGCCGGGCACCCAGGTGAACGGCGGCAGGTCGACCGGCGGCAGCCAGCCTCCCATGAACAGGATCGCGCCCATCGCGCACATCGTGGCGATCGCGACATATTCGCCGAGCATGAACAACAGGTACGGCGTCGAGCCGTACTCGACCATGAAGCCCGCGACGAGTTCGGATTCCGCCTCGACCAGGTCGAACGGCGGACGGTTGGTCTCGGCCAGGGCCGAAACATAGAACACCACGAACATCGGCAGCAGAGGCAGCCAGTACCAGTTCAGGAAGGTCAGCCATGGCAATCCGATCATGCTGGCCAGACCGCGGGCATGCTGGGCCTCGACGATGGCCGTAAGGTTCAGCGAGCCGGCGCAGAGCAGCACGGTAATGATGACGAAACCGATCGAGACCTCGTACGAGACCATCTGCGCCGCCGAGCGCAATGCCGCGAGGAACGGATATTTCGAGTTCGACGACCAGCCGCCCATGATG
>JBIQHO010000426.1:0-2656 GCA_044508545.1 Bradyrhizobiaceae bacterium
CTGCAGGGGCACGGTGGCTTCGAAGTCTCGCCGCGCCGCAGGCGGCTGTTTATTCGGCGGCCGACCGGAAAGTCCCGAGATCGCCGAGGGGAATCGCGGCCAGCGCGTCGGCGAGCGTCATGAAATCCGCTGCTACCTGACGGAAGCGGGGGCCGCGCTCGCGGCGGCGTTCATCCATGTAGACCGCGCGGTTGAGCTCGAACTGAACCGCGTGCAATCCGCTGGCCGGATTGCCGTAATGTTCGGTGATGAACCCGCCGGCGTAGGGTTTGTTGCGGCCGACCGAATAGCCGAGGCCGCTCATCACACCCTCGATGACGTTGGGAAGCAGCGGCGCGCAACTGGTATCGTAGCGATCCCCGATCACGATATCGGGCCGTCTCGGTTCATCGTGCGAGATGCCGGTCGAGGGCATCGAATGGCAATCCACGATGATGGCCGTTCCGAAGGTCTGGTGGGCCTTGTGAATCAGCCGCCGCAACGCGCGGTGGTAGGGTTTGTAGAGCAGCTCGATGCGGCCGAGCGCGTCGTCGACGCTGAGACGCTCGCGATAGATCTCCTGACCGTCCCCGACGACGCGCGGAATGGTGCCAAGGCCGCCGGCCACCCGCATCGATCGCGTATTGGCGAAGCTCGGCAGGCGACCGGTGAACATCCTCGGGTCGAGTTCGTAAGGCTCGCGGTTGACGTCGACATAGGAGCGGGGAAAATTGACCCGAACCACCGGAAAGCCGGCGTCGGCGAGGCCGGCGATCAGTTCGTCCATGAACGAGTCTTCGGACCGGCGGAGGCTGGCCAGGTCGATCCGCGAAGCCGCCAGAAACTGCTCCGGATAGATCGAGCCGGAGTGCGGGGAATTGAAGATGATGGGAGACCGCCACGTCGCCGGCTCAGCGATCTCGAAAGGGGGCGGCTGGTCGCCGTCAAACTGGGTCATTGCCGGGCGTCATCCTGAAATTGCGCAGCCTACTGTCGAATGTCGTCTGGACAGGCGCTTTTCGAGCCTGCATTGTCAATAATCGCAGCCATTCTGCCAAGCCAAAGTTCGCTTTCACCCCAAATTTACCATCATCAGGCTAAGTAGGGGCGGCTACTCCTCCAAGTCGGGCCCGATACCACCGCCATGCACAAAATCCTCCTTGCCGAAGATGATAACGACATGCGCCGATTCCTGGTCAAGGCGCTGGAAAACGCCGGTTTCAAGGTATCGTCCTATGACAACGGCCTGTCAGCCTACCAGAGGCTGCGCGAGGAGCCATTCGAAATGCTTCTCACCGATATCGTGATGCCGGAAATGGACGGGATCGAACTGGCGCGTCGCGCGTCGGAACTCGACCCCGATATCAAGATCATGTTCATCACCGGCTTTGCCGCCGTCGCGCTGAATTCCGATTCCGAGGCGCCCAAGAACGCCAAGGTGCTCTCCAAGCCGGTGCATCTGCGCGAATTGGTCAGCGAAGTGAACAAGATGCTGGCGGCGTAATTCATGCCCGCCCGTGCTTGCCTGTCAGCACCGGAGCCGATATAGGTCGCGGCGACCCCATGCGGACGTTTTCGGGCGCGTAGCTCAGCGGGAGAGCACTACCTTGACATGGTAGGGGTCACAGGTTCGATCCCTGTCGCGCCCACCACCCAAGCCCTTGCGAAAGCAGCGGCTTTATATTTTCAACGTCTGTTCCGATATGCGTTTGAGCACGGATTTTGACGCCAGAACGCGAACAGATGCGCTCAAAATCCTTTGATGATCGCACGGATGTTCGCCGCCCGTTTTTTCTTCAATAAAAGCAGGCGCGTCGCAGAGCACGTCAACAGCCCCTAAATCCGGCGGATGTCACACGCTCTTAACGGACGTCCTGATTCGTTTTCTCGCCGCGTCTCTCTGTGCGTCGGTTCCTGATCGGAATAGCTCGACATCCTGCGAGCTTCCTCACGACATTTGGCAACCCTTTTGAAACGCGCCGGCGCGGCTCCAGAGCATTGATCACTCGTGTCCCCGTTTCTTCAAAGTCCCTATCGCAAATCCGACGAGTCCCAGAATGCAAACCAGCAAAACGAACAAATAGAAATCTCGCGTCCCCATAGCCCGTAAAAGCAGGAATGATGGACAACGTGCGACCACCCCACCGATGAACCTGTCCGGGTCGCTTACGATGGTGTCTTGTGGCTTCCCCGGTTGGTCGGCAAATCAGAAGTACTGGCGATGGATATTTTTCGCGCTGTTGCCGCAAGGCAGGATTGGCACGCCCGTAGCTATGCTAATATCTGCCATTTCAGTTTCACAAGGTAATCGCTGTACGGCCGTGTTGGTGGGCTTCTGATACGGCCGCAAATGGCGGAGCGATTGGAGTAGTTGATATGGGCGACGCGTTGCCATTAATTCCTTCCATCGACCAGCTCTCCCGCATTATCGGCAGTGTCGCGGCACCGGCATTTTTGTTAGGTGCGGTCGCGGCGTTTATCTCGGTGTTGATCTCGCGTATGAACCGCGTGATAGATCGTTCGCAATTCCTTCACGGGATCGCCGACGGCGATGGCACCAAGGAGTATCTCAAATTAGATATTCCCCGACTTAAACACCGAGCCGCGCTTCTCAATCAGTCGATATACTACTCTACTTTATCCGCCATCATCACTGCCTCGCTGATCATTGTGGCTT
>JBIQHO010000427.1:0-2648 GCA_044508545.1 Bradyrhizobiaceae bacterium
CGGCCGACACCTGGAGTGATCTGAAGCGCATTGCCGATGAAATCGGGAAAGCAGAACTCCTGGAGGAATGTCTGCAACGCATTTCCTGAACGACCTTCCCACTGTCGAACCTCGTCGTCCACTGAAGCCCTGAACATACCTACTACCTACAAGGAGACATCCATGAAAGCTCACCGATTCGGCCTGCCGCGCACCGCCGCAGATGTTCGCCGATGCGCCGCCCTGACCGCGCTCGGCCTCGCCCCGCTGGCCATGGGATCTGCCCAGGCGCAGGAATGGCCCGGCAAGCCGATCACCATCATGGTCGGATATGCGCCCGGTGGCGGCGCCGACATCGTTTCACGAGTCGTCGGGCAAAAAATGTCGGAGATTCTGGGCCAACCCGTGATCGTCGAGAACCGTCCAGGCAGCGCCGCCCAGATCGCCGCTACCGCCGTGGCTCGCAGCGCTCCCGACGGACATACGGTGCTTGTCGATGCCGCGGCCTTCGCCATCAATGCCAACCTGTATTCGAAGCTTCCGTACAAGACGTCGTCATTCCAGACCGTCGGCGTCGTCGCGACCGTTCCGCTGCTCATGGTCGTTCACCCCAGCATGCCGGCCCACTCGGTAGCGGATGTCGTGAACCACGCCAAGGCCAACCCCGGAAAGGTCTTCTTCGCTACCTCCGGACCCGGATCCCTGATGAATCTTGCCGGCCTGATGTTCGAGAAGCAGACCGGCGTCAAGCTGTCCGCGATCCCTTACAAGGGAGCCGGCGCCGCCCTGACCGACCTCGTCGGGGGTCAGGTCTCCCTGTACTTCGGCAACGCCACGGCCACCCTCCCATTCGTCAAGAACGGCAAATTGCGGCCGGTGGCCATCACGTCCAGGACCCGCAGCCGCGATCTGCCGGACACGCCGACACTGCAGGAAGAAAACATCCACGGCATGGAAATCTACGAATGGAATGCAATGTTTGCGCCCGCGGGCACGCCCGCACCCATCATCGGCAAGCTTTCGGACGCACTGAGGAAGGCGCTTGCGAGTCCCGAAGTCGCCGACAAGCTGGCATCGTTGGGGGCGCAGGCCTATCCGGGCACCCGCGCCGAATCGATCCAGTTCGTGGACTCCGAAATTTCACGCCTCGGCAAGATCATCCGTGAAAACAATCTTCAGGCCGATTGATTCGCGTCCAGTGATCAGGAGGGCGGAGCGGGACGACCGCGGACACGGCTTCGGGCAGACCGCGCTTGCGCGAACGGAGCAACAGTCCCCCGACAGCCTCTGCCTCCAGGCGCTCGACGACCGCCTGGACGGCAGGCTGTCGCAAGTGATCAGCCTGCGCGCACTCGCCGGCCGCTACCAGGTTGGCGAAAGAACGGCGCGGCGGATGGCAAGGCAACTGCAGCAACGCGGTCTTGCGACTTTCGATCCGTTGCAGCAAGCCATCGCGTTTCTGGTCGGACCGCGTGCCGCCGCAAGCAGGGACATCAGGCGCTTGCGCATGATGCTCGAGCCCGCTGTGCTGCTGGAGCCCGGATTCGACATTCCAAAGCCGCAGCTGGCGCAGTGCGAACGCGAGCACCGGCTGCTCCTGGACAGTCTGGCACGCTTCCCCGATCCGGGCAGCGCTGCCGCCAAGCTGGCCACCCTGCACTGGATCGTCCTCGGCGCGGCAAACAATCGCTTCGCGTACCGTGTCTTCGAGCAGGCGCAAACCGTACTTCGCGTCCTGTCGCGCCGACAGGCGCCGAGCCTGGCGGACATCGGCGCCCATTGCGAAGAACATCTGTACCTGCTCGCGCTTCTTCGCCAGCGCGAGTTTGCGGAGGCCGCCCACATCCTTCGACAGCATTTGTGGGAAAACGCGCTATGCGCCTATTGAATTGCGCCAGCGTTATGCGCCATCGGCCTGCCGGCTAGAAGACAAGGCAAACCGGACTGGCGCAGCTTGTCTCGCCGACTCGCGAGCCGATCATCCCGGTAGCCGGATCGATGAAGAATCTGACGATATTGTCGCTGTCCTCATTGAGGACGTACAGGCAGTCTCCCTTCGGACCCAAGGTGAAAAACCGCGGCGTGCGTCCATGGGACGGCACGACATCTTGCAGGCGGAGCCGACCGTCATTCGCATCGACTCCGAAAACGGCGATGCTGTCGCTGCCCCGGTTCGATGCGTACAGCGTCTTTCCAGACCGGGAAATTTCGATCTCCGAGGCAGTGCTGTCGCCGGTAAAGGTGTCGGGAAGGCAAGACAGTATCTGGAACGGCTCCAGCCCGCCATTGGACGCATCGAACCGATACGCGGCCACCGTGCTGTCCAATTCGTTCACGACGTACACGAAGGGCGCATGGGGATGAAACGCGAGATGCCGCGGGCCCGCGCCCGAGCGCGTCTTCACCCACGGCGTGCAAGCAGGCCGCGCCCGGCCCTCGGCAAAGGAAAAAACGAAAACCTTGTCCAGGCCCTTGTCCGGCACCAGAATGAATTTTCCCGAGGGGTCGAACGGGTTGAAATGCGGCTTGGCAAAGGGCTGCTCTTTCCGGTGCGGCCCGGGCAATCCCTCCAGCTCGAGCTTCTGGCTGGTTTCCCCCACGGTGCCGTCATCCAGGATGGGCAGCACGATCAGCGACCCTCCATGCCCGGTTCCAAGATGATCCGAGAC
>JBIQHO010000428.1:0-2644 GCA_044508545.1 Bradyrhizobiaceae bacterium
CGGCCTGCCCGGCGAAAGCGCCGGCAGGCGCGTTACCAAGAAGGTGGCGCTGACCCTCCGCCGGACTGCCCGGCGGTTCGTCGCGGCCGCTGTCTTCCACCCGTATGTGGAGCATGGCGTCCAGCATGCGCAGCGCCTCGTTGTGGGTCACGTGCTTCTGCGCCTGTGCGGGCATGACGTAGGGAAGTTTCAGCAGGGAGGTTTCGTCCATATCGTCGCCTTTCGCCAATCGTTCGGCTTCCAGTGTAGATCGGCTGGCAAGACGGAGGATAAAATCGCCCCGTTCGGACAGGCAAAACACGAACCGGCAAGGAGGTGTGGCAGGGCAATGTTTCGTGTTGCGCACGAAGCCGCAATCGGCGGAAAAGCCTTCTTGATCGCCGCACCTTATCCAGCGTCGGAGCGTCGCGCTTCCGTGTCGTCGGGAACCTGAAATGGTCGAGCCTCAACGGGCCATTCCATCCCCTTCGCGCCGCTCACCGTATTCACAACAGGTCCGGGCGCCGGTCGGAAGACTGCAGGGCGGCCCGGCCCGCGGAAAACTGCTCCGGCTGGTCAGCCCTGCCTCGGCCTTCCTGCTGCTGTTTCCTACGATCGGCTTCTATACGCTTGCAGCCTATGTAAATGTGGTTGCGCCCGAAGGCAGCACCGGAAGCATCGTCATACGCGCAGCTTCTCTGGCCATTCTTTTGATCGCCTGGGTGGGAGTTCCCAAGAAGCATCGCAGGCGTTTTGGTTCCCTGTTTCTTCCAGCGACAATTTTTATTGTCATATACAGCTGCAGGCTTTTCGGTAATATCGTTATCGATGAAATAAATATACCTCCAGGAAATATACTTGTTATTACAGTATTTTTTCTTTCGGGAATTATCCCAGCTTACCTTCTAGCGTCTATCGACAGAAGTATTCGTGACGAAGACATGCTTACCTTACTTTCGCTTTTTTCCCTCCTTTTTGTAGTAGGCATGGTGTTAAACCGCGAAGCACTCATGGCGACTGCCGAGCGCAGGATGATGCTTGATAAGATCAATCCCATCGCGCTGGCCTATGTCTCCTCCAGCCTTATGCTGTTCTACTTTCTGAGCTTCACGCGCTCCAAATGGATCATGTTCGAAGCACTGCTGATCGTTCCCATACTGCTTCTGATCGTCTCGCTGGCCCGCTCGCGCGGCATGCTGATCTCGACAGGCATCGCCCTAGCCATCTATCTTCTTGTCCTGAAGGGGACACGCAGGATCTGGACGCTGGCCGGATTGGCAATCGTCGGTGCCGCGGTCGGCCTCTATGCAAATCCAGAATATATCGATCATGTGACGAAGGCGCTCGGCCGGATCGACACGGAGTCCGACATGTCGACAGTAGGGCGTGTCATGGCTTTCCAGGGGGCTTGGGAGCAGTTTCTGACCGATCCCTTCTTGGGACGCTACGCGATCGAACTCAGCACCAACTACTATCCGCACAACATCTACCTCGAATCGCTGATGTCGGTAGGTCTGATCGGGACTGTTCCCTTCATGATCCATTTCGGCATGGCACTGCGCGCAGCCATCGGCCTCATCCGCGAACGAAACGCGTCCTTCACGCGTGTGTTCGTGGCGCTGCTGTTCGTCAGGGATGCGATCGGGGCAGCGGGAAGCGGCGGCCTATGGAGCGTCTCGGGCTACTGGATCACATCTTTCCTCGTCATTGTGATGTGGTACGGCCGACGACAGGATGAAAGGCTGCTCCATGCCCGATTGCGACGGCAAGCCGTTCATGGCTGGCAAGGCTGAGTTCATATCCGACTTGAGCATTATCATTCTCCAGCCCACCGTTCCCAGCTATCGCCGCGGCTTCTTTGGCCGCCTGGCCGAAAGGCTGGGTCCGGACTTCACCGTATATGCCTCTGCACAGGATATGGGAGTTTTGAGCGAGCGCTGCGCGCGCCCGGCCTGGGAGCGCCCGCTCGGTGCCATGCGACGGCTTCTGCCCGGGCTGGAGTGGCAGGCCGGGGTGCTGTCCATTCCCATCGCGCGCGACGACGTTGTCGTCGTCTCCGGCGCACCGCGCTGCCTTTCCAACATTGCCCTGCTGCTGAAGGCGAAATGGAAGGGCGCCAGAACGATCTGGTGGGGGCACTATTGGTCATCGACCAGCCGCCCCTGGCGCGCCGAGTTGCGCATGCTACTGATGCGGCTCTCCGACGCCGTCCTGTTCTACACGGACCGCGAGGTGGATGAGTATCTGGCCGGCAAGACATTCGCCCCCAAACCCGCTTCAGCGCTCAACAACGGCATCGAGACCGAAGAGATCATACGGCTGCGTCGGCCCTATGACCCCTCATCCCGCCCGCGCGACCTGCTGTTCGTCGGCCGCCTCACCGCGAAGGCCAATCTGACGCTTCTGCTGAAAGCCCTTGCGCTGCCGGACTGCGCGGGCGTTCGTCTCGACATCATCGGCGACGGCGAGGAAGAGCCTCGTTTGCGCGAGCGCTGCGAGGCACTCGGCATCGCCGGTCGCGTGGCGTGGCACGGCGGCATCGTTGACGAGAGCCGCATCGCCGAGGTCGCCAATGGCTGCAAGGCGTTCGTCTACCCCGGCAGCGTCGGCTTGAGCCTTGTCCACGGCTTGGCCTACGGCCTGCCGGCGCTCGTGCATGACGACC
>JBIQHO010000429.1:0-2630 GCA_044508545.1 Bradyrhizobiaceae bacterium
TCCAGTTCGACAAGAAGGCCCGCAAGGTGCAGGTCTCGATCAAGGCGCTGGAAGTCGCCGAAGAGAAGGAAGCCATTGCGCAATATGGCTCATCCGACTCGGGCGCGACGCTCGGCGACATCCTCGGCACTGCGCTGAAGCAGCGCACGGACAAGTAAGCCTCAGGCTTCCTGTCGTAGCAATCGGGGCCCCGGTTTCGACCGGGGCCTTTTTAGTTTGCAGTGACGGTTCAGGGTGGCGACCAGCGGCCGCACCGGCTTGAAGCGCACCGCGCCATGATCTTGAGTACGAGAACGTGCTTCGCGCGGCAACGCTTCAACTTGCGTATTCTGATCGCAACCCCGTTTCCGCTTTTGCGAAAGTCGCGTGAGGCCCGTCCACCAGCGCCAGCGCCTCGCGCAACACGTTGAGACCGGCGCCGTCCTTCACTCCGTTTTCGGCGAGATGGCGCCGAAACGCCCGTGCACCAGGCACGGCATGAAATGCGCCGACAAAGTGCCGGGTGATGGAATGCAGTCTTACGCCTCCGGCAAGTTGATCCTCGATATAAGGCATTATGGCCTCGAGCGCGTGCTTCATCGTGGTGTGCGGCGCCGCCTCCCCGAACAGTTCGGGATCGACCGTCAGCAGACGCCATGGCTCCTGATAGGCGGCGCGGCCCAGCATGACGCCATCGACATGCGCCAGATGTTGTTTCACTTCCGAAATGTCACCGATACCGCCGTTGATGACGACGGGAAGATCGCGCAGCGATGCCTTCAACCGGTAAACCCTGTCATAGTCGAGCGGCGGAATATCGCGATTTTCTTTCGGAGACAGTCCCTGAAGCCACGCCTTGCGCGCGTGGACGATCAGCGCATCGGCGCCGGCGGCCGTAACCTTGCGGGCGAAGATATCGAGGCCGGATTCCGTATCCTGATCGTCGATCCCGATCCGGCACTTCACGGTGACCGGAACGGATACCGCATGTTTCATGGCCTGGATACCCTCGGCAACAAGATCAGGCTCCGCCATCAGGCAGGCACCGAACCGCCCATTTTTCACCCGGTCGGACGGACAGCCGACATTCAGATTGATTTCGTCGTAACCAAAATCCTCACCGATTTTTGCCGAGGTGGCGAGATCCGCCGGATGCGACCCACCGAGTTGCAACGCCACCGGATGCTCGCTCGTGTCCAACCCGAGCAAGCGCGCACGATCGCCGTGGATCACAGCGCCGGTGGTTACCATTTCGGTGTAGAGCCGTGCACGACGCGTCAACATCCGATGAAAGACGCGGCAATGCCGATCTGTCCAATCCATCATGGGCGCAACGGAAAATCTATGAGATTGATTTAGATGCATTTTTCTCAGTACATTCAGATCAGCCGACCCTATGCAGCCGGATTCTTGATTGGCAGGCTATGCTTGCGATCAGTCAAGGGCGGCAAGATGCTTCGGCGATATACCCATGTGAAGCGAGAAACATTGCCTAAAGTCGAGCGAAAGTACCGCCCAAAGCGCGGGCTTTCCAAGCTATGGTTTTTGACCGGCTAAGCGGCGGAACCAGTCGTCCAGCAATGCCTTCTCGTAGACATAGCGATCGCTGGATATTGGCGCTGATGGATTCATCTGGTAATTGATGTCCGTGAGCGTCTCTTCGCCGCTACGCATGCGTTTTCCTTTCTCGGTCAGGACATAGCTGAGCGTGATGCGCGGTGGAGTGACATCGCGCATGATCCGGACGTTCGAAAGATTGCGGCTCCACGGCTCGTTCTCTCCGGCGAGGTCGATATTCCGGACGTTGATGGTCAGGCTCTGAGTGGGCGTCAGAAGCCGTGCGCCAAGTTTCTCGAGGTGCGCTCTGAACGCTGCAAGCGTGGCGTTGCGCCCTCCTGCATCAAACGAACCGGCATCCGTATAACGCTCGGGGTTTACGAAGCGAACCTTGACGCTTGCGAAGCTCATCCCGGGCACACATGTCAGGCCAACAAGTGCGGCTCCAAAAAAAGTGTTCCGGATCATGGCGAACCTCCGGTGTTCCCTGGACAGATGATATGCGCTTGAACATCCTCGACTCTGTCTCCCTCTTCCCGGCCCATTATACCCTGAACCGGACCGGAATCACGAGCCGCACCACCTGTTCGTCAAGTCCCGGCGGAGCCGGCAGCAGCGGCGACCGCGGATCAACGGCGACCTCCGCAGCATCCATAACGATCCCGGGTCTGCGACGCATCGCTTCGCGCTGCATCGCGCCCGGGACACGTTCAACCACCGTGTAGGCCGGCGCATAAAGATATTAAGAGAATCGCCGGTGCTCTCGCGGATGGTGTAGTCGGCCCAGGCCGAGGCGAGATGCTTCGGCGGTTTGGCCGTTTTCCGAACCGGTGCAAACCGGTCCCGTCAATCGCACTGGCGGATGAGCAAACCAAGCCTATGCGAACAACTATTTAGAATCGGCCGCAGGATTCAAACCTGTACAATCCCGTTCGTATTCCCAAGCCTGATTTCAGCGGGTTGGGTGATCCGAAGACCGCGCCTTTACAGGATCAGACAATCAAGATGGAAACCGATCATCGTCCGGGGCGCGCGTGCGTAGCGTTTCGAACGAGCTATTAAGCAACCTTCACTGGCGGATACTTGGGCCTGAG
>JBIQHO010000430.1:0-2626 GCA_044508545.1 Bradyrhizobiaceae bacterium
TCGGCGGCTTCGTGAAACCGCGCCTCCTCGAGCCGGCCCTCTACGTGATCGTGCATCGCCTCGACCATCCAGCGCGGCCGCGGCCAACTGCCGATGCCCATTACCGCCAGCGGTGGCACCGCCTGCGGCGCAACGATGTCCTTGCGGCGCGGCAACGGCTTCGGTGGCGTCGAAGCCACGGCCGGCGCGACCGAAGCCGCTGGAGCTCTCGGCGCTTCTGCCTTGCTGCGCTCCGCGAGTTGCCCCTTGCAGACCAGGAATTTGCGTTGCTTGCCTTCCTTCGACCATGTCACCAGCTCGTTGCCGGTGAGCCGACACCACGCCGGCAAATCCTCATCGACAGAAATCTCGGTCGAGCGGATTTCGAGCAGGCCACCGCGCGGCAGCGGATCGATATGCTTGCGGATCAGCAGCAACAACCCGTTGCCGCAGTCGAGATCGCCGCCGTCAAAGCTGACGTCGGGCGGCAGGTGGTCATTCATCCCAAAACCCATCGTGACTTCCTGCTCGACGTCGTTCGACCCATGATCAGCGTTTGCGTCGCCGGCCGACCTCGTAGCCGACCGCACCGATGCCGACGGCAAACACGCCGAACGCCGCGATCAGGCCCGGCGATACCTGCGCACTGCTGTGGGCCTTGTCTTTTGTGTCGAACTGATCCTCGATTAGCATCACACTACACCTTGGCGGCGGAGCGACGCGACTTCTTCAGGGGAGAAGCCGGCCTGTGTCAGAACCTCGTCAGTATGCTCGCCGAGTTCCGGCGGGGCCTTGCGGAATTGCGCAGGTGTACGACTCAGGCTGATCGGCTGGCCAAGAATCTCGATCTTCCCAAGTTTCGGGTGATCGAGGGGTTGTACGATTTTTGTTTCCTTAACCTGGGGATCGCTGAACATCTCATTCAATTTATAGATCGGTCCGGCGGGCACGCCGGCGGCGTTGAGAATCTCCACCCACTCAGCGGCGGTTTTCTTCAAGGTCGCGGCTTCGATTGCAGCATTCATGACATCGCGGTTCTGCTCCCGCAATTGAGCGGTTAGAAAACGCGGATCGGTCCCCAGTTCCGGAGCGTCGATCGCCTTGCATAAGCGCAGATAGCTATCGTTGCCCACAGTGGACAGCGTGAAATAGCCATCCTTTGCGCGATAGACACCCGTAGGAACGATTTGCGGATGATCGTTGCCGCGCTGCTGTGGGATGCGCCTGTCTATAAGCCAGCTCATGGCCTGGTAATCCAGCAGCATGATTTGGGATGACAGCAAATTCGTCTGTACCCACTGCCCCTTACCGGATTGATCGCGTTCGAGAAGGGCAATCATCGTCCCCATTGCGGCAAATATGCCTGCACTTAAGTCTGCCGGTGAGATGCCAACACGGAGCGGCCCCTTGTCGGGATAGCCGGTCAGCCACATCAACCCGCCCATACCTTGGGCGATAAGGTCAAACCCAGGACGTTTGCTGTAAGGCCCGGTCTCGCCGAAGGCAGAAATCGACGTATAGACCAACCGCGGATTGATCGAGGACAGGCTTTCATAGTCGATGCCCAACCGGTGCTTGACGTCGGGCCTGAAATTCTCGACGACAACATCCGCCGTCTTCACCAGCCTTTTGAGAACCTCAACCCCTTCAGGTCGCTTCAGGTCGAGGGTGATACCGCGCTTGTTGCGTTGAGCATTGATGTAATCGGACGAATAGCGATTGTCCCCCATGGGATCGCCTCCGCCATCCGTGCGCTCGATCTTGATAACATCGGCGCCGAAGTCCCCTAAGAACTTCACGCAAGTCGGACCCGCTCGTACTCTGGAGAGATCGAGCACTCGGATGTGAGAAAGAGGAAGAGCAGACATATTACCTCAACGTTGAAAGGTGAGACTCATACGATTCCATTCGCCCCGATCGATCCTCATGAGGCAAGCTCCAGCGGCTCTCCTTCATACGCGCCATCGACGGGCTTGCTCACTCGAATGAGTCCCCAGAATTTGCTGAAGTCCGCATCCGCAGTGGTGTGTGTGGCGTTCGAAAAGTTCGGATTTCCCAATACCAGCGAAACATCATCCGGGAGCGTCAAGGTCCTGATCGATTCGAGTGTATTCTTGAGAGCGTCGGACTCAATCGAGCCAAACTTCGATTGCGAGGTTGCACAACACCATGCAAAAAGGTGCATCGTATCGCGAGCCAGACAACTAATTCCGAGGTTCTGGATCGGCCCGATCTTTCGTAGCGCCGAAATCATCTGGTCACGACTTTGCGAACTCGACGGGAGTTGAGTGCCGATCCGATAGTTGATGGCAAAGAACTGATCGCGAACGGCTTCTGGAACCTGTTCGGTTAAGTCACCGTAGAGAGCGGCCGGTTCTCCCACCACCTTGGCTTTCCATCCAAGCGTCTGCATTCCGAGCATCACGACGCGCACGCCCTCGCGCGCGACGGTGCTGAACGCGACAATATCGGCGCCCGCCTCTCGCAGCGCTTGCAGTTGCGACGTCAGATCCTTGGCATCTCCGGAATGTTGCTTATAGCCAGCTACAGCTAGCCCATGCGTCCGCGGCAGATCCGCTGCAAGTCCGTCTCCCAGGGAAACTTGTGGCGGATTTGTGCTGACGAGGATACCGACCTTGGTCCCGCC
>JBIQHO010000431.1:0-2600 GCA_044508545.1 Bradyrhizobiaceae bacterium
CGGATATCTCTTCATCGGGGAAGCGCCGACGCCGTTCGTGGCGCCAAGGCTGGAAATCGAGGAGGGCGGCGCATCTGCCTTGGAAAAAGAGATCGTGTTCATCGAGGCGTCAGCAGCGATCGGCAAGAGCACATTGGCAAGGCAACTGTCCGCGACGCTCAAGGCGCCGATCCTCGACGTAGCCAAAGTCGCCGTTTCGGCCGGCTCCCTCCGTGCGATGCTGGCTGATCTGGAAGCCGCCGACAAGAGCGATCCGCTCGCCGCATTTCATGAAGGGAAGATTCCGGTCATTGTGGATGCTCTCGACGAAGGAAGGCTGCTGTCGGGCGAAACGGGAATCGAGCAGTTCCTCGCATCCAGCGCCCAATTCCTGAGGAGCGACCGGCGCGTTACCTCGCGACCCAAGCTGATCTTGCTGGGGAGGTTCGAGTCGATCGAATTGGCGCGGCAGCAACTCAAACTCAATGAGCACGGGATTACGCACGTCGCGGCGAACGTCGAGTTCTTCGACAAGGAGGGCGCACGCCAACTGATCCACGCCTATGCCGCATCAGCCGCGCGACCGGGTTCGCACTATTTGAGACATCCCGAACAGGCGCAGGATTTCATCACCGTTTATTTTGATGCAATCGAAGCGGCGCTGGGTCTGCCCGCGGGAGAACTTTGGCAGAACGAACGAGGCAAAGTGTTTGCCGGATACGCCCCGGTGCTTGCGGCTGTAGGATCCATCCTGGCCGTGATCGATGATTTCGCAAACGTCGCCAGAAACCTCAGCGCAAACGGCGGGCGCGAAGCCTGGGGAATGGTCGAGGCGGTTCTGTACGAGATCTTGGGCCGCGAACAGGACAAGTTGCGGGACCGGCTGAGCGAGCAATGCAAATCCGCACTGCCGAATGCGGTTTATGACGTCGAGGAGCAGTTGTCGTTGCTCGCGCAGTATATCGAGTCGAAGCCGCTCGATGGCGCGGGCCGCGTCCGGCTACAGCCCTCTGAGATGGAAAAATACAGGGAAATGGTCCGAACCTATCTGCCGCATCATCCGTTCTTGCGGCGGCACGAATTTGGAGATGCGGTGCTTGGCGCAGGCGCGGTGTCGCGCGCCGTCTACCACGGCGGCACGATTTCCCGCGATCGGCTGATAAGCCTGTCGCGACAATGGCGGCAGTCCGCGCCGACGCGCCGGCCCTCGCGCTGACCAAGCAAGGCGTTGGATCGACGAAGCGGCGTGTTAGCGTTTTCGAGCGAAGCATGTCCTTGGGCTTGACCCGAGGATGGAATCCGGTTCGCGTGAAGAAAACGCGTCAGATCAAAATCATAGTGCCCCGCTTTTGATTCCATCAGAAGCGGAAGGCTCTAGTTGTCGGCCGCCGACGTTTTTGCGCCGGAATGCAAACCGAAGCGGTCGTTACGGATTGAGGCGGCCGGTTGCGGTCAGCCACCACTCCGGCGTCCGGAGGCCGGTGATGGCGTCATAGGCATCGTAGGGTTTGATATCGAGGACGGGCGTGCCGTCATAGGCGTCCAGCGCTTTCACGGTCAGAACGTTCTTGTCGCGTTTCAGCAGTTCGACAACGGCAAGCCCGATCGGATTGGGCCGTTCCCGTCCGCGGGCGCTGAACACACCCACTTGCGGCAAATCCTCGCGGTGTCTTGGGTGAACGGTGAGTTGGTCGGTGGTCCAGGTGAATTGATTCATCCAGAACAGAATGAACAAATGAGACCATTCCTCGATTCCGGTGAGGGTATTCTCGAGGTCTTCGCGCACCGCGATTTCGGCGACGATGTCGCGGCGGGAGATACGCGTGGCCTTGTTCCTGTAGGGACTGCGCACCGTGCCTACGGATTGCATGCAAATCGTCATGTGGGGTTACCGGATGCGGGATGATGGAACCTGAGATATTATTCCTGCCAGCTTTTTCATTGCCACTCGGCTCCGTCTCGCATTCCGCTAACCGGAGAGCATCATAACCATACAGTGCGGATCACAGCTCGGGTTCGGTCTATTCTGCCGAATGCTTTCCCTGCGCGTCAATGCACTTCGGAGGCCGGGCGTTTTGCGAGCAAGAAAGAAAAACAGGAACGGATTGGACAAGACAGGCCGCGTCAGGATCGGCGATGGTCTTCAAACCTCGGGCCCCGCCTGCACGGCATGGAACCGGCGGCGCTGAGCTTGGATTGCCGCATTCGATTACTGGCGGCGATGCCGAATATGCAGTGGAGGCATGCGATTTCATGCATCAATCGCGCGCGAACTCATGTTGATGGCGCTGTCTAACATCTTCAAGTCCCAAGGCGATAGATGCTGCGTTTGCGCTTCGGCAAATAGTTCTTCGTGCAGTTGGCCGGTGCATCGCTAAACTAAGTTTCCATCGTGTCGATCTGCGCGATCTCATCACGGCGACCGTGTTGCTGACGGGTTAGTCATCGTCGCTGGCCGGAATTCGGTACATGGTCAAGAAAGAGTAAGAAGATTTCGGTCGCCGAACGCACGCGAAACTCATCTTAGACTGCTCATCGACGCATACCTTCACGTATTCACTTATAAATCTCGACGAGACGCTTGATGCTTCCGCAGAGATGCAATCAATGTTCGCCGTGAC
>JBIQHO010000432.1:0-2593 GCA_044508545.1 Bradyrhizobiaceae bacterium
TCTATTTCGCCCTGCATTTCCTGTTCGTGCGGCCGATGCGGCGGCTGACGGCGAACCTCGTCGGCTTCCACCGCAACCCGGAGAGTTCCGCCAGCATCATCGTGCCCTCCGACCGCGGCGACGAGATCGGGGTCGCGGAGCGCGAACTCTCCGACATGCAGCGCGATCTGGTGTCGATGCTGCACCAGAAAAGCCGGCTCGCCGCACTGGGGCTGGCGGTGTCGAAGATCAATCACGACCTGCGCAACCTGCTGGCCTCCTCGCAACTGATATCCGACCAGCTCGCCGGCGTGCCGGACCCGCGCGTGCAGCGCTTCGCTCCCAAACTGATGCGTTCGCTGGAGCGCGCCATCGCGCTGTGCCAGTCCACCTTGTCCTACGGTCGCGCCCAGGAGGCCGCGCCGGACCGGCGTATGGTCGCGGTCGAGCCGATCGTCAACGAGGTGCGGGAATCGGCGGGGCTGGGATCGCAGCCGACCGGGCCGCTCGCGATCGGCTGGATCAACGCCATCGAGCGCGGGTTGATGATCGACGCCGATCCCGACCAGCTCTTTCGCGTGCTGCTGAATCTGGTGAGGAACGCCAAGCAGGCGCTGGAGAGCCGGCCGGAATCCGACACCGGCGCCGCGCAGATCCGCATCACCGGCCGCCGCGAGGGGACCGTGACGGTGATCGAGGTGTCCGACACCGGCCCGGGCGTGCCGCAGAAGGCGCGCAGCCACCTGTTCGAGGCGTTCCAGGCGTCCGACCGCGCCGGCGGGACCGGCCTCGGCCTCGTCATCGCCGCCGAGCTGGTGCAGGCCCATGGCGGCGACATCCATCTGGTGGACGGCACCATCGGGGCGACGTTCCGCATCGCCATTCCCGACCGTCCGGTCGAACTGGCGACGCTGCGCGGCGAGCGCATCCGCGCCTGACCCGGCGCGCGCCGGCCGCCACCAAATGGCCGCAAGCGCTCCAAAATTGCCACAGGATTCCCGAAGCCCATGCCGGGCGGTACGTAAAATGGGTGCGCCGCGGCAGAAGACCTTGCCAAGCCAATCCGGAGCCGGTAGCTATGGCCCGCTTCCGCGACGCCCTCGGCCGACCGGAACGCATTTGCAGCCGGTTTGCAGGCTCCGCCTGCAAGACTCGCATCCTGCGCGCCCGTAGCTCAGCTGGATAGAGCACCAGACTACGAATCTGGGGGTCAGAGGTTCGAATCCTTTCGGGCGCGCCATCTTCAATTGTTTTCGTTGATGTTTTTTGCGCCCGCAGGGCGGCGTTACCGAGTGTTACCATAAGCGTTACCGTAAGGCGGGCGCTGTCTTCTTGAGTGCAGTGGCGATGTCGATCAGCGCTTGTCGCCTGACAATCCTCACCTGAAACAGGCAGTGATCGGAATACTGGTCCAACAGGTCGGAAATCTCGGTGCCTCTTCCGATCGACGTTCCCTCCGGACCAAACACAACAACAGCACTGTGCCCGCGATCATCAAGCCAGCGCAGGATCGCAAAGCGCGGAAGCCTGTCGATCTTCTTGTTGTTCGTCGGAATCGCGTCGAGCAGCTGAAGCGCCGTCTCAGCGAGCCGCCGGGAGCCAAAACGTTGCTGCCACTCCGGTGATGGACTCACACGATCGGGTGGCGGGATATCCATCGGAAGCTCCGCGATCCGTTGCGCCAGGCTTTCTTCCAGTGTCTTCGTGCGGCGCGTCCGACTGCTGATCGGAACGAGCTTCGCGAACCGCGTCAGGACATCGACCGAGTCCTTCGCAAAGGTGCTGCCAGCGCTCGCGATCACCAACCGTGATGCATCAAGGGGCGTCATTGCGGCGGCCGCCCGCCCGTAACCCTTGAAGGATATCTCGCCGGCCGCCCTGATGGTTTTCAGATGCAGCTGAGCGCTTTCTCGCGTGATTCCGAGTGCGTCGGCAACGACGTCTGCCAGAGCAATGGACGTGAGCATCAGGATATTCCCGGACGAGAATCATTAACTATCGGCAGTCTGCCATTCAGTGGACCTATTGTCATTTTGAATATTCAGTGGCATATTTGGTCCACTGGAGAGGATGATGGCCAAAGGTCTGGAATATCGCGTGATCGGTGCGGCGAGGGTCGTGGTCCCGACGCCGCTCTATGTCGACGATACGCTACTGGCCCAGATAGTTCTTGGAGAGGAGGCGCGCCACTGGCCCAGCGTTCGTCGCATCTTCGAGCGACAGGGCATGCCGTCGTCGCGCTCCACCGTGCATGGACTCTACTACGTGCCCGCCATCCTGAAGTTTCTCGACCGGCGGGAAGGGCTCGCGGCCTCTGATGAGGATTATCCCGATGA
The DNA here is from genome assembly GCA_044508545.1 of Bradyrhizobiaceae bacterium. Classification (GTDB taxonomy): domain Bacteria; phylum Pseudomonadota; class Alphaproteobacteria; order Rhizobiales; family Xanthobacteraceae; genus Nitrobacter. The sequence goes on from JBIQHO010000432.1 coordinate 2,316, forward strand.
TGGCCCGGATAATTTCGGGCCGCGATGAGGCGAAGAAGTCGAAGCGGAAAGCTCGTCATCGCAGGGAGGGAGGTGTCTATCAATGCGCCGGGGCTCAAGCAGATCAAGCGCACAGATCGGATTGACCTCTACTGGGTGAAAGATGAGGCGCCGCTGTTCGCCGATTATCGGCCAGCAACGGTGCGGATCCATGTCGACATGTCGGACCCGCAAGCGTTGGAGAAGATCGAAAAGATCTGCCGGCACGAACAGGATGCGATGTTGTTGTGGCTCGACGA
>JBIQHO010000022.1:0-20948 GCA_044508545.1 Bradyrhizobiaceae bacterium
GGGCGTCGAGATCGACGCGGTCGCGGATTTTCTCGATCCCACCATCCGCCGGCTGATGCCCGATCCCTTCACCGTGACGCAGATGGAGGCGGCGGCGAAGCGGCTCGCCGATGCTGCCACGCGCAGCGAGACGGTCGCGATCTTCGGCGACTACGACGTCGACGGCGCGACTTCGGCGGCGCTGCTCGCGTGGCATCTGCGCCACTGCGGCCTCACGCCGCTGATCCACATCCCCGACCGGATTTTCGAGGGCTACGGCCCGAACGTCGACGCGATCAACGCGCTCGCGGCAAAAGGCGCGACGCTGCTGGTGACGGTCGACTGCGGCACCACCAGCATCGAGCCGCTGGCGGTCGCAAGGCAACAGGGCATGTCGGTGGTCGTGATCGACCATCACCAGTGCGCCGACGATCTGCCGGACGTGGACGCGCTGGTGAATCCGAACCGGCCGGACGATCTCTCCGGCCTCGGCCATCTCGCCGCCGTCGGTCTTGTCCTGGTGACGCTGGTCGCGCTGAACCGCGAACTGCGCCAGCGCGGCTTCTGGACGCCCGAGCGGCCGGAGCCCGATCTCCTGAACATGCTGCATCACGTCGCGCTCGGCACTGTCGCCGACGTCGCGCCGCTCACCGGCCTCAACCGCGCCTTCGTGGCGAAGGGGCTGATCGCGCTGCGCCGCCGCGATCACATCGGCCACACCGCGCTGATGGATGTCGCGCGGCTGAACGGCCCGCCGGAAGCCTGGCATCTTGGCTTCATGCTGGGACCGCGCATCAATGCCGGCGGCCGCATCGGTCGTGCCGACCTGGGCGTGCGGCTGCTGCTCGAAGGCGACGTCTCGGAAGCCGCGCGCATCGCCGCCGAACTCGATCGCCTCAATACCGAGCGCCGCGTCATCGAGCAGGCGGCTGAGGCGCAGGCCGAAGCCGAGGCACTGGCCTCGCTCGGGCTTGAAGACAAGGGCTCCGTCATCGTCACGGCGTCCGAGGGCTGGCATCCCGGCGTGGTCGGTCTCGTCGCGTCGCGGCTGAAGGACAAGTTCGGCCGGCCCGCCTTCGTCGTCGCGCTGGAGCCTGGCGGGATCGGCACCGGGTCTGGCCGTTCCATTGGCGGCGTCGATCTCGGCAGGGCGGTGCGGCAGGCGGTGGCCGACGGCGTGCTGCTCAAGGGCGGTGGTCACGCCATGGCGGCCGGCGTGACGCTGCGCAAGGAACGGCTGGCGGAATTCCGCGCCTACATGGAGAAGGCGCTTGCCGCCGATGTCGCACAGTCGCGCCATGTCAACGAACTGTTCATCGACGGCGCGGTCAGCGCGCGGGCGGTGACGCCTGAGTTCGTGGCGATGCTCAATCGCGCAGGACCATTTGGTGCGGGCAATCCCGAACCGGTATTGGCGCTGCCGTCGCACCAACTCGTCCATGCCGACGAGGTCGGGCAGGCGCACCTGCGGCTGCGATTCAAATCCGGCGACGGGGCGATCGTGAACGGCATCGCGTTCCGCGCGGTCGGTCAGCCGCTCGGCAACGCGCTGGCGCAAATGCGCGGACAGCCGCTGCATGTCGCGGGATCGCTGGCTGTGGACCGCTGGCAAGGCGCGGAACGCGTGCAGTTGCGCGTCTGCGATGTCGCGGTGCCCGATCCGGGTCCGGCGGTCATTCGGTAGGCCTCTGCCAGATTTGAATGGAAGTGGAATTTCCAGCGCCACCTCTCCCCGCCGGGGAGAGGTCGGATCGCTCGCGCCCGAGCGATCCGGGTGAGGGGGTAACTTCGAACGATAGTCCGTAACCCCTCACCCCAACCCTCTCCCAATGGGAGAGGGAGCGCTCAGTGCTTTGCGTGGCAATTCCGCAAAATCAAAAACGCTCTACAATCCCTGCCGCAGTTTCGCCAGCACTTGCAGTCCCGCATAGCCGTCGGCGGGCAGGCCGACGCGGGTCTGGAAATCCTTCACCGCTTTCATGGTGTCGTTGCCGACGCGGCCGTCGGTGCCGCCGGTGTCGAAGCCGGCCCTGGTCAGGCGCGTCTGCACTTCCTGCACTTCTGCGAGCGTGAGCGCGCGCTCTGATCCGGGGAAGGGCTGGATGAACGGCGGCGCGCCGAGGATGCGATCGCCGAGATGGCAGATCGCGAGCGCATAGTTCATCGACGGGTTGTAACTGCGCACCGCGTAGAAATTCGGTCCCAGCAGGAACGCCGGACCGCCCGGTTCGGGAATCCAGAGTTTGGCCGAGGCGTTCGGCTGCGGAAACGCCTTGCCGTCGGCGCGATGCACGCCGGCCGCCGCCCACGCGGCGTAACTGCGGTTGCCGCTCGCGCCATCGGGTGCGCGCACTTCATATCCCCAATGCTCGCCGCGATGATATTTGCCGCGGTTGATGAGATAGCGCGCGGTCGAGCCCAGCGCGTCGTCAGGCCTTCCGAACGGCGAGACCCGGCCGTCGTGGTCATAGTCGATGCCGACATTGAGCCAGACCTCGGGCATCCATTGGGTGTGCCCCATCGCGCCGGCCCACGAGCCGCGCATCTCCTCGGGCGTGCTCCAGCCTTTGTTCACGATGCGCAGCGCGTTGATCAGTTCGGTTTCCCAATAGGTGCGCCGCCGGGGCTCGTTCCATGCGAGCGCCGCCAGCGAGGGGAATACCGGCCGCATGTGGTTCTTCTGCACCAGCGGATCGCCGAACGCGGACTCGACGCCCCACAGCGCGAGCAGCGTTCCGCGCTCGACGCCGAAATCGCGCTCGATCCGCGCAAACAGCGCTTCGTTCTTTCGCAGCGCCTCCTTGCCGGCGATGATGCGCCAGTCCGAGACGCGGCGGTTGATGTATTGCCAGGTCTTCTCGTGAAACTCCGGCTGGTTGCGCATCTGCTTGAACACGCTCATGTCCGGCTCGATCCGGCCCATGCAGCGATTCCATGTCGCCTCCGAGATGCCCTTCGCCAGCGCGCGGGCGCGGAAACTGTCGCGCCACTGCTCAAAGCCTTGCGGCGTCGCTGCGAGAGCCGGGAAGGGCGCGAGCACCGCCGCCGCGCCGAGACATTGCAGCGCGCCGCGCCGGCTGATCCGGATTCGGGAATCGAATGTTTTCATGCGGCGAGCTTAACGGAGGGAAGCGCCCGGCGGCAAAGGTTCATTGCGTCGCGGGAACTCGACCCTTCTCAATCGTCCTCGCCCTCGGCGGGCTTCTCGGGATGAACGGGATCCTGCGGCTTCGCGGGCGGCGGACCGGCCTCAGTTTCGGTGGCGATCTCGCGGCCGCGTCCGCCGATCAGGCGCTCATAGGCCGAGATCAGCGTGACGTAGGGGTTGACCCAGATCCAGCCGTCGCGCGTGAACACCTGCACGTCGAAATGCAGGTGTGTCGTCGTGCCGCCGAGGTGGTCCATGTAATTGGATACAAGGCCGATCTTATCGCCTTCACTGACGCGCCGAGCGTCAAGGATGCCGTCCTTGTCCAGCCGCGCCGGATTCATGTGCATGTAGCGGAAGCGCACGTGCTCGTCGCGGGTGTTGACCAGCAGTGTCACGCCCTGCTGTTTCGGTGAGCGGATGATGATGCCGTTGCGCACGGCTACCACCACATGGCGGTTGGGGATGCAGCGATCGGCGCCCTTGTTGCGGAGCATGCATGTCGCCGGGCGCAGGTCCTGTCCCTGGTGTCCTGACCCGGCGGGGCATTGTCCGACGTTGAAATCGCGGGCCTCGCAGAAATTGTCCTGCCAGGGATAGGAGTAGTTTTCCGCCGCGGACTCGTCGAACACCAGCGGCTTGTTGCTTGACTTGCAATGATAGCGATCGCCTTTGTCGGACGGCGGGGGAACGCGGCCGCGGTGGAAGCAGTCGCCCCAGTTCAGGAACGATTGCGAGTTCGCGTAGGCCGGCGCCCGCTCGATCGGAAACCGGATCTGCGAATAGACGGTCGGGTCGGCACGGCCACTCTCGCCGCGATAGCCGCTGTTGGTGATGATGTCGCCCGGCGGCCGGTAGGTGAAATCGGAGGAGGGCGTGGCCGGGCGCGGCATCACGCCGAGCGCAATGGGCATACGGGATTGCGACGGCCGCCCGCCTGCGATGCGCAACGCTTTCAGAAACCGCTCGGCCACGAACGAGGCCTCGCGGCACGCCAGCCGGCTCGCGCGCGGCGCGCTGTCGAGGCAATGGATCGAAACCACATAGGGAACGCCGAACCGCGTGAATGCGTAGCGCACGTAACCTTCGCGAATGATTCGCCGGAGATCCGGAAACTGCGCCGCCAGCGCGCTCACGGATTCGCCTTTTCCTCCCGACGGATCGTCGATGTCGTAAGTGAGGATCGAACCTGTGATCTGGACTTCGACGGGCTTTTTGTAGGTGAGTTGCGGCATGCCGTCGGCCGCGCCGGGCGCCAGCGCGAACTTGGCGTCATAGCCGGCCGGACCGGCATCGAACATCCACTCCTGGAAGCCGTCCTGAAAGTGCGCGAGCGGGCGCGGCGAGGTGTCGGTCATGCGCTCGGCCAGATACATGCCGGTATCGAACGGCAGCAGCACCGGCACCGGACTCTGGTTGATGCGCGTGAAAAGCGGCAGCGTCACCGCATTGAGTTGCATCAGCGCCGGCATGGTGCGCGGATCGGACCATGGCAGGTGACGCAAGGCGTTGAAGGTGAAGCGGCCGGCGATGGCAGGCCGATCCTCGATCTCGGACTTGAGCTGATCGAGAACGGTGCGCCATTCCACGCGGACGGTCGAAATTCCGGGCGTCCTGAAGTCGCCGGCGGCGGTACCGCCGGCCGTGATTGCGAGCAGCAGCCATGCCGCGGCGGCGCGTCTGGCGAACCGGAGAGACATGCTGCCGAGAACCGCCGGTCTCACATCCGTGGCCCTGCTTCCTCTCTCAGTCCTTGGCGCGTTCGACGTAGGAGCCGTCTTCCGTCATCACCACGATGCGGGTGCCGACGCTGACATGGGGCGGCACGCCGGTGCGGACGCCGTTGGACAGCATCGCGGGCTTGTAAGATGAGGAGGCGGTCTGCCCCTTGGTGACGGGTTCGGTTTCCACGACCTCAAGCGTCACCCGCTGCGGCAGCGTGATCGCCACCGGCACCATGTCGTGCAGGGACAGTTTCACCACCATGTTTTCCTGCAGGTACGGCGCGGCGTTGCCGACGACGTCCTTTGGCACCTGAACCTGATCGTAGGTCTCCGCATTCATGAAGTGGAAGCCATCGGCGTCTTCGTAGAGGTAGGTGAAGTTGTGGTCCTCGATGGTGGCGCGCTCGACCTGGTCGGTGGTCTTGTAGCGCTCGGAAATTTTCACCCCATCGCTGATCCGCCGCATCTCGATCTGGCTGACCGGAGTTCCCTTGCCGGGGTGGATGTTTTCCGCGGTCAGGACCACGTACAGCTTGCCGTCTTGCTCGATGACGTTGCCCTTGCGAATAGAACTGGCGATGACTCTCAAGGCTGGATTTCCTAAGGTTCGGGCTCGAGACCGGTCCGGACAGGGGCGTCCTGCGGCCGTTGAGGCGGTTTCGGGCCGCAACATACTGATTTGGCCCGTCGGCGCCAGTGGTTTGCGGCCGATTCCGGTCGATTGCTGAGGATGGATGAATCGGATTTCACCCTGGTGGGACCAGGCCAGGCACGCGGACCGGATGCCGTTTCTGCAGGCGCGCTGTGCCGTGACCAAAGCGCTGCGGGCCTGGTTCGACGCGGAAGCGTTCGTCGAGGTCGAAACCGGCGTTTTGCAGGTGTCGCCGGGCAACGAAACCCATCTTCACGCGCCCCGCACCGCACTGACGTCGCCGGCCGGCGAGCAGGTCACGCGCTACCTGCGCACCTCTCCGGAATTCGCCTGCAAGAAGCTGCTGGCGGCCGGCGAACAGAAGATCGTCGAATTCGCGAAGGTGTTTCGGGACCGCGAGCGCGGCGACCTGCATCTCGCCGAATTCACCATGCTGGAGTGGTATCGGGCGGGCTGTGCCTACGACATCGTCATGGCCGACTGCATCGCCGTCATCGCCCGCGCTGCCAGGACGACGGGCATCGGCACATTCTCGTTTCGCGGCCGGCGCGCCGATCCGCTGGCGGAGCCGGAGCGGCTGACCGTCGCCGCCGCGTTCGATCGGTTCGCCGGAATCGATCTCCTGAAAACCGTAGCCGCCGGGGAGGGCGATCGCGCGGCGCTGGCGGCAGCGGCGCAGGGCAAGGTGCGGATCGCGGACGACGACACCTGGTCGGATATTTTCAGCAAGGTGCTGGTCGAGCACATCGAACCCCGTCTCGGGCAGGGGCGGCTGACGATCCTGTTCGAATATCCCGCGCCGGAAGCCGCGCTGGCGCGGGTCGATCCCGATGACGACCGCGTCTCCGAGCGTTTCGAGGTCTATGCCTGCGGCGTCGAGCTCGCGAACGGGTTTGGCGAATTGACCGACGCCGCCGAACAGCGCATCCGTTTCACCCGCGCGATGGACGAGAAGCAAAGCCGCTACGGCGAGCGTTATCCGCTGGACGAGGATTTTCTCGCAGCGGTCGCCTCGATGCCGCAAGCGAGCGGGGTGGCGCTCGGCTTCGACCGGCTGGTGATGCTGGCAAGCGGCGCCTCTAAGATCGATCAGGTGGTGTGGACGCCGCCCGCGGAGGATGCATGAGCGGAAGGAGCGGCGAGAGCGTGGTTTCAACTTTGCGGCGGCCGGAAGACCTGATTGCCCATGGCCTCGCGCCGGCCGCGGCTTTGCCCGATCTCGCGAAGGTCGCCGCGCGCTATGCCATCGCGATCACGCCGAACGTCGCCGGCCTGATCGATCCGGCCGATCCCGACGATCCGATCGCGCGGCAGTACGTCCCGAGCGCCGATGAACTTGCGGCCGAGCCCGGCGAGCGCGCCGACCCCATCGGCGACCACGCGCATTCGCCGGTGGACGGCATCGTCCACCGCTATCCCGACCGGGTGCTGCTCAAGCTCGTCCATGTCTGCGCGGTCTATTGCCGGTTCTGCTTCCGTCGCGAGATGGTCGGCCCGGCCAAGGAAACCGCGCTGTCGAAATCGGCGACCTCGGCCGCGCTCGACTACATCCGCTCGCACCCCGAAGTCTGGGAGGTGATCCTGACCGGCGGCGATCCCTTGATGCTGTCGCCACGGCGGCTGGCCGAGATCATGGGCGAGCTTGCCGCCATCGATCATGTCAGGATTATACGTATTCATACGCGCGTGCCGGTGGCCGACCCCGCGCGCGTCACTGACGAGATGGCGGCGGCCCTGAAAGTTGCGGGCGCCACCACGTGGCTGGCGCTGCATGCCAACCATCCGCGTGAACTGACGCCTGCGGCGCGGGCGGCCTGCGCGCGGATCGTCGAGGCCGGGATTCCCATGCTCAGCCAGACGGTGCTGCTGCGCGGCGTCAACGACGAGGCCGGGACGCTGGAGGCGTTGATGCGCGCCTTCGTCGAATGCCGCATCAAACCCTACTATCTGCATCATGGCGATCTCGCGCCGGGCACGGCGCATCTGCGGACCACGCTGGAACAGGGACAGGCCTTGATGCGGCTGCTGCGCGGCCGGGTGTCCGGCCTGTGCCAGCCGGATTACGTGCTCGATATCCCGGGCGGATACGGCAAGTCGCCGGTGGGACCAGACTATCTGTCGCGCGCAGATTTAACCTTGGGACAAGGTGAATATCCGCCGGAATCGCGGTATCATGTTGTCGATTATTGCGGAGGCATTCATCTCTATCCACCGCTGCCCTAGAGTGGGACCCGAGAATGCGCATGATCTTTTCGCCACATCGCTCACACTTTGTTGGATCACGCGCTGGTGGATCATACGCTCTGGTCCAAGCCCGCGGGATGCTTGCGCAAGTCGCGGAACGTTGAAGCTTCCGGAACGTTCCCGACAATACCATGGGCGGACAACACCATGAGCGGACATTGGAGCAGCGGAATGAGCAAGACCTTTGCGATCGCGGTTTCTGTGGCTTTGATCGGAGCGTCCGCGGCGGTTGCGCAAAATGGAACGAAAGGCGGATTGAACGATCCGGCTGCCCCGGCCGCCACCCCGACATCGCCTTACACCAACGCACCGGTTGGTCACCGTCAGCCGCGCCTGAGCGACCTTCCTCCGGAAACCAGGGAGGCCGAGAAGGCGAAAGTCGATCCGGCGGATGCCGCTCTCGACCGCAAGATCAAGAGCATATGCCGGGGCTGTTGATGGTCCCTAATCCGCGTTGCGTGCCGCGAGCGCCATTGCGATCAGGGTGGCGCCCCCGAACATCATGTTGAGTCCGACCAGCAATCCGACGGCCCATCCGGCCGTTCCGGGCAGCCCGACAATGATGACGAAGGCGACGATGATGTCCATCACTCCCGCCGTCAGCAGCCAGCCCCATCGCTGTGAAAGTTCACGGCGATGGTCGAGCGCGTACATGATGGTGACGGCGCCCTCGGCGAGAAAGTAGGCGCCGACCACGATGGTCAGCGTCAGCATGCCCCGGACCGGCTGGATCACCAGCAGGATGCCGACCAGCAGCGCGAGCGCCGCCGAAAGCAGAGACCACCAGAAACCGGGTATTCGTGGCGCCCAGAACGTGATCATCAGGCCGCCGATGCCGCCGATGAGAAACAGCCAGCCGAGGAAGATCGTGATGGCAAGGCTTGCGAGCGACGGCACGATGACTGCGGCCATTCCGAGAAGCACCAGCAGGATGCCCTCGAACAGGAAGGCCTTCCAATGCTCGCGGACTTCGGTGGTAACTTTCAACTGAAGACGTTCGAAATCCTGGGAAGGGGTTGTCATCGGCTGGCTCCATGAAACGAAAACCGCGCATCCTTCGGGCCGGAGTTTAACGCACGACGGCTCAAAAAGTGGCAACAAATGCGTGTTCTGACAAATGCGTGTTCTGAAACGTTTCATATTCTGACGGGCATTTTGATGATCCCTCGCCGGGCTTGATCGGAATCCATCAATCTTTCGAAGGAGATGGACTCGGCAGCGATACCGAAATTCAATCTGGATCGGCGGGACTCGTCCCGGCCCCGGCCATTCGCAGGCGGTTGCGTCCGCGCACATAGATGGCGGAGGTCATGAGGAGGAGGACGGTCCCGATCAGGATCGCAACCATCCCCACCGGGACGAGGTAGGTGGCGACGTGCCTGTCCCCATTGGTCATCCATCGATGGAGCGATGACAGGATGAAGGCCGCGCCGAGAAAGCTTACCCCGCCGCCGCCGACCAGCAGCGCCCACATGCCGCGCAGGTTGCGTAGGCGCTCGCGCGAGGTCTCGGTGCGAGGAGCGTGGTGTGCGCCGACACGACGAACCAGATAGCCCGCGAACACGATGGCGCCGAATCCGACCAGCATGGCTGTGCCTTCCAGCACCAGCGCCCCGGGTCCGCCGAGATCGGGATTGCGCTGCAGCGCCAGCAGCGGCGCGTCGAAACTGGCGTGCAGCACGATGGGCACCGCGAAGATCGCCACCCGGTTGCGGATGCGCGCCCAGTCGCGGGCGTGGCGGTGCGCGCCGAGCGCGGTGCCCGAACGCGCGATGGCGATGTAGGCGCCAGCAATAATGCCCAGCGCGCCGTGGAAGGGAACGGTGAGCACGCTGCGCAGCACTGCGAGCGAACGCCAGATGTCGGCATGCTGCATCAGGTAAGCGAGGTTTTCATAGGCCGCGAAGCCGAGCCCCGCGGCGGCGCCGTATACCACCGCATCCATGGGATCGGCAGGCTTGCGGCGCATCGCGGCAACCGCGGCGATGGCGGCGATCTTCACCAGTTCCTCGGGGGCCGCGATCGCGAAAAGCGAGTGCAGGATCAACGCCAGCCACGGCGGCTCCGTCACGTTTGCCAGCGGCGCGAACGGCGCTCGCGTTAACCCGAGCAGCGATACGCTGGCTGCGCCGAGCACGAACGCCGCCCAGACCATCGCGGGCGGTCCCGGCCTTTCGTCGGCCGCGATCACCAGCCACAGCAGCAGCAGCGCAGGAGCGATGGCCGCTGCACCCATGACGGTGGGAAGGGTTTCGAGCAGATTCATGTCAGCCGAAAATAAACAGGTTCAATTGCTTATGCGAAACTCCACGACTCATGCCGCAGCCCTGGAGCCAATGATCCAATTCCCAGTGCTCCAATGCCATATGGGATCGGACAGGGCTCCGCCAACCCGTCACCGCGCTTCCACGCCAAGCCAATTCCAAAGCGTTTCCACAGTGTTTTGACTGAAGCATGGCTTCGGGCTTGACCGGGGGGCGGATGCCAGTTATCGCGAATAAAAACGTGTTAAATCATAGTCTTATTAATTGATCTTCGATTCAATCAGAAACGAGCGGACGCCAAATTCTTCACCGTTTCCGTGAAATGATGAAGGCCTCCAGGTGCATGGCGTCGTTTCATATCAGCGGCTTTGCCGTCGACCTTCAGCCACGCGCAGACGCGCCGTTGCAAGGGGCACTATTCCAGTTGCCCCAGTGAACGCTGGCGAGACTGCGATAATCGGTCGTCCGCGGACGGCGGGTCCGTTTCTCGTAGGCGCCGATGACACGCTCGGAGGCGGTGATCTTGCGCTGCAGGTCGGCCACCAACCGTTGCTTCTCGGCGCGCGCCTGGGGCTCCGCGGTCTCACCGAAACGAAAACGGCGAACCTCCATGTCGCGCAGAACTTCGCGATGTTTTTTCAACCGGGCGCGATGCCAGGCAATGGTGCTGTCGCTGTCCGCCATCGAAAACCTCACTCCTGCTACGGCCGTCATCGGGCCGCGATAAAGAACGAGCGAGCCGAAACATTGCTGATCCGCAGGACTCCGTGCAGCGGCGGAGCGAGCAACGCAGGCCGGGAAAAAGCGTCGCCGGATTCTGGTTAATCGATGGTTAATGACCAGGAGGCGCGCTTCGGCGCAGGCATCGTCGCGCGCCTTCGGCAAGGCGAAACCATGCGAGGCCGGACGTCATCTCCGATGACCGGTGAGGCCCGGAAATGTCTGGAATCGCTCCAAATCCGGCTATACGCCTTGAAGACTTCACGCTATATTGTAAATGATATTACGAGAGGGATTCGGCCACATCGGCCGTCCGCCACCGGCGCAAGCCGGTAAAAGAGTCGGACTTCGGTCCGAACTTGTTCCCCAGGACTGCCGCGCTGTTCACCTTGGTGGACAGCGCGGTATTTTGCGTGAACGAGTCCCACGGGCCTTGTCCGGCGCTGCGCGACCCTTCCCACACGAGCCAACCGTCTGAATCGCGGGAGAGGGCTGCGGGTAGGAGAGCCAGATCTGGCGGCGCGGTGGTCAACGATATCGGATACGGCGTTTGCCGCCGCAGCGGCTCCGCTTCGGGCGAAATCGGAAGTATGAACTCTATGATTTTGATCTAGCGTACTTTCCTCGTTCAACCCGGTTCCATTCTCAGGTCGGGTCGAGGCCGTGCATCGCTTGTAAACGCTATAAAGCATCCCTGCCGGGAGCCCCTTGTGTGGCTTGTCACCCGACGATACGATTCCATCGAAGTTGAGTACGTGTGAAGTTGAGTAGCGGAGGCGCACGCAATGCTGGCGGACATCAAGGAGCAGGTACTTTCAGTAATGAGCCTTCGGCTGATAGCGATCGTGCTGCCGGCCATGGTCCTGTCAATACTGACGGCGATGACGATGTACCAGTTGGGCTTCCCGACGATGGTGTACAGAGAAGTGGTCCTGATTCTGACCACTCTGATGCACGTGGCGCTGGTTCTCTGGTCGGCGCTGAACGTTATTCTCTATGGGATCGTGATTGCCGGACTTCTGGTCGCCCTTTTTCTGCCGGCCTTGATCATTCTGTGGGAAATCCGCAAGAAGCGGAACGAGCCTTCGGCGGCGGCCTCAAGTCCTCATCCCTCGTCCAATATGGCGGAGGCGATGCGGCAATAGACGCGCGGACGCCGCCATCAACTCGGCCGTCCCAGCTGTAGACCGCGCGAATGCCTTGTCCCGGCCGGGAGGTTCGGCGACCTGTCGCTCGCTCGTTTCATACCGGACCGGCGCGCGCGAATAGCGGCAAGACAAGTTGTAGTGCCGCTCCTGTTTCGCCGAACTGAAACTCCGTTTCCTGCTCGCTGAACCGGTTGGCGTGGCAGCTTTGGCCACACCTCTTCTTCTCTCTCTGTCTCTGTCTCTCTCTGTCATCCCAGATCTGCGATAACCACAGCGCATGTAGGCTTTGATTCTTTCCGGCGCCCATGAACGGGGCCTCGGGTCAAGCTCAAGGACGCGCTTTGCTCGAAGACGCTACATCATTGTTTTATTGACCGGCAGCAGTTTGCGCGTAATAGCAGTGCCGCGAAAATTTGCGTCTGTTCGACCTTCATTTTCCGGTTGATGCGATGAGTTCTATTGCGGCGACAATTATGGGCCTTGATAGGCAGGTTCTGCTTGCGCTCAATTCAATCGGTGGAAGAAATCAGGATCTCTGGGACCTCGCCAACAATTCGCTCTTCAGGGGATTTCCCCTGTTCTTTTCCATTGTCGCGCTATGGTTCTCCAGCGAACAGCCGGAACGCCGCGGTCGAATGCTGGCCGGCCTGTTGGCGATCTGCCTGGCGACCATGCTCTCGGTCTGGTCGCAGTTTCATACCGCGGTTCACATACGCCCGATCCTCGATCTGGCAATTCCTCTGGACACCGTCATGCCGCGAACGCCGTGGGATCGGACGAATTCGTTTCCGAGCGACACTGCGACCTTGTTCTTCAGCCTTGCCGCCGTTGTTCTCGTTGAGAAGCGCTGGCTCGGATTATTCTGCTTCGCATGGGTCGCGTTGATCATCGCGATTCCCAGGGTCGTTGTCGGGCTTCATTATCCGAGCGACATCATCGGTGCGCTTGTTCTCGGGCCGGCGCTCGTTTTCACTTTTGCCAAACTTCCATACCCGAAGCGTCTGTTTGAATGCGCGCTCAGGTGGTTCGATGGCCGCATGTACATCGTTCACGCATTCCTGTTCATTTTTTTGGCGGAAGCGGTTGATCTGTTCCCGAGCTTGCAAGCTCTCGGAAAGGTGTTCGCGCGCTTGCTTCACGCATAGAATTTCTGCTTTTGGCTTTGAGGTCAGGGGGCCGGCCTGGAGCGGGATGAGGTTTGATGAATTGTCGTGCCCGGCTTGTGCCGCGTATCCCACGTCTTGAAACGTGGACCGGATCAAAGCCGTGGATGGCGTCGGTGAGCGCGAAGCAACGCCGTGCTTCGAGCCGCCATAGGCAAGCACAGCGACGTCGTGCTTCGAGCGGCCATAGGCGAGCGGAGCCGACGCCGTTCTTCGAAAGGCTATGCCATGACGCGTTGAAAACGTTTCATCGTCAACTCGTCCCGTTCCAGTTGGGCTGAAACGGGATTTTGAGGCGCTCCGCCGCGCGCGCAGCGCCTCAAGCAACGAGCACTATTCATGATTCACGGATTCGAAGGCGAGGGCGGTTCTCGCTACTTCGCGTTGGGCGCCGATGATTCTGATGCACCTGCAGGCCCCGTAGGCCCCGGTGGGCCGGCAAGTCCGGCTGGCCCGGGAGGTCCCGGTGGTCCTGCGGGCCCCGCCGATCCCGCGGGTCCAGGCGGTCCGGCAGGACCAGGCGATCCAGCAGGTCCGGGCGGTCCGGCAGGTCCGCAGTTTTGAATCGCCACATCACGGGTCTGGGACCCGGAGGTGATCGTCACGACGCAGGATGAGGGAAACTCAGGGCCGTTCCATCTAAATGCCCCGGTCCCCGTGCTTTCGATTTTCACCGTCTTGGCCGGGTTGATCTTGATTTCAACGTTGGGGTCGCGCGTGCCCCGGATCCGCCCTTCGATCACCAGGTCCCCACGCCTGATGCTGGCGCTCGTGATGAAGATATCGGCGGATGCGCTGATCGGCCATGCGGCTGCAAAACATGTGGCCGCGGCCGCGGCGGTGCTGAGTAGCTTCGAAAGCATATTGAACATCCTCCCCCACACGAGCCAAATCTCATCACGAAAATTCGCTGAGAGCAACCACGAGTGAGGATAAGGATCCTGTCACAAGCATCGCGCTTGTAAGAATTGTTTTATGCGATCGATCACGAAGTGCTTGCGAGTTGGACCAAAGGGCGCTACTCGCCCCCTATGGCATCACCGAAGCGTCACAAACCCGGCGTTCGAACCCGCGATGGAGGTGAATATACCTGTCCGGGGTGCGGAGCAGTCTATCAGGTTACGGTCTATACCAGCCCGTTCAAGGACACGAACCATCAAGACTGCGATATCTGCAATATGAGCATCAAAAGCTGGAATCAGGCCACCACCTGGTGGTCCTACAAGCTGACCAAGCGGCCACGCAAATAGGCCGCCCGATGAAGCGGCCGAACTGAAGAGATCGCGCCGAGCCAGGGCCCTTCGGCTTGGCTCACCTCATGGCCGCGATCAGCGGCTGGACAATCCCGAATATCGATCGGTCCTAATAATTGACCGAGATCACATGTTCGGCCGCGGCACAGCAAAAATGCCGTCGCCAGCCATAATAGTAGGCAGGGCCAGGATACCAACCGTGTGCGAAGAAGGGTACGGTTAATGGCGTCGCGCCACGTATGCCGGCCACCAGTCCGCCCGAAATGGGCGCGCGCCAGTACTTCGCGTGGTGATGGTGGTGGTGACGGGCAATCGCGGCCGCAAGCCGCATATCGTCCGCTGCCTGGACAGTGGCCGTCGAAACGACCACAGCGGCGGTCACCAACACGAGAGTTCGCAGTTTCGCCATCGATCCGTCCTCAATTGCGAATCCATTTTATTCATTCTGCACAACATCGGGGAACGACAAAAGTCCCGACCGAAGGAAATTAAAGGTCACAATTCGAAAGATCGGGCGCGACGGCTGGGAAGGCGTTTTCCTTGTTCTGCGGTCCCCGCGGCCACGCCTTGCGGAGAAGGCGGAGGGACGTAATCATGTCGCCCGCCTTCGCAACACCACACCGGATCCTGCCTCATGATTTCGATCCTGTTCACACTCGCATTTGTTGGCGTCATGCTGTTCATCGGAGCGCGGATCGTCCTGGGCTGGATCCTGCCGAAGCGCCGTCGCTAGAGCATGATCCCGAAAAGTGGAAACCGGTTTTCGGAAAAGATCATGCTCAAACAAGAAGATAAGCGACGAGTCTGATGCATCGCAGTTGAAACAGACTTCGGAGGGCGACGGACGCGGCTGGATGGCATCGCGGAAACGCGAGGAGCTATCCCAGGCCAGCGCGGGTACGGCTAAGGCTGCAATGCCAAGCCGGGAGAGAATTGGCGGTTGGCGCGCTCGGAGAGATTCGAACTCCCGGCCCTCGGAATCGAAATCCGATGCTCTATCCAGCTGAGCTACGAGCGCCCCGCACCCTTATAGGGAGAGCGACGTCCCGATGTCACGCCCTTTGCCGGGTCGCCCTTGGCGAACCGCGAGCCACTCTGACGGTCGGGGGGGCGTGGATTGGAGGATGGGAGCGAGGCCTGGCCTCGTTTGTCTCTTTGGTTCAAAATCGCAAGGTAGGGCCAAGTCATTGATTTTACTTGCCCAAAGTGTGGTAAAAAGGTGACTCCGAGCTGAAATTGCGTGGCCCGACGGTCAGCCTCGTTTCAATTGCGTCCGCCGACGCTAAGCTAAAATCCATTAAGCTGGGGATTTTCTCGATATTCCACGGAGATGGAACGGAAGCCTCGCATCAAAGATAGTTTTGGGTGGCGGCGTGAAATGTCTTCAGACGGCGAAAGCCGTATTCGTTTTGCTGGCGACCATTGCCTGCTGCTCGGCGGTTGCGGCGCAATCGCCGGCGCCGCCCGTCACGGCGGCGGCGGTGGTCCAGCAGGACTACGACGCGCTGTTTCAGCAGATGTACAAAAATCCCTCCGACCTGGAGGCGAGTTTCAAGTTCGCCGAACAGGCCGTGAAGCGCGGCGACTATGAAGCGGCTATCGGTGCGCTCGAGCGCATGCTGTTCTTCAATCCGAACCTGCCGCGCGTGAAACTCGAACTTGGCGTCCTGTATTTCAAGCTCGGCTCGTACGAACTCGCGCGCAGCTATTTCCAGGAGGCGATCAAGGCTGCCGATGCCCCTGATGAGATCAGGGCGCAGGTCCTGGCCTATTTGACCGAGATCGACCGCCGGATGGCGCGATACGAGTTCAGCGTGTTCACCACCGCCGGCTTCCGCTATCAGACCAACGCCAACCTCGGCCCTTCGAGCCTGATGGTGCGCGCGCTCGGTCAGGACGCGCTTCTCGACGGCGCGTTCGGCAAGCGTCCGGACTGGAGTTTCTTCCAGACCCTCACAGCCAACTACGCCTACAAGATCGGCACGCGGGGAGACGCCATCGAAGCAAGTTTCCTCGGCGTCAATTCGCGCCAGTACAAGCTCAACCAGTTCAATTTCGGTCTTGTCGAACTCGTTGTCGGGCCGCGCATCGCGATCGGCCAGAACGCATCGTTCAAAGTCTACGGCATCGGCGACCAGGTCTGGCTCGGGGACGCCAATTATTTCTCGGCTGGCGGCGGCGGCGTGTCCGCGCGCACGACGATCGGCGACCGCGGACTTCTGGAGGCGTTCGTCGAGGGGCGGCACCGCGACTTCTCCGATTCGAACAACTTTCCCACGGCCAGCCAGCAGAGCGGAGACCTGCTATCGGCGGCTGTGATGTCGGACTTACGCTTCGGAGCGCTGCACTGGACGGCGCGCGCCGGATTCGATCAGAACCAAGCGGTCTTCGATTATTATTCCTACAAGCGTTACTCGATCGACATGGCTTTCCCGTATGCGTTCGCGCTGCCGGTATTCGGCGCGCCGCATCAATTCGTGATCGCGCCGACGATCGGCTTTAGCTGGGCCAACTACGATGCGCCCAATCCGATCGTCGACCCCGTCTCGGTGCGCAACGACACCGAGCAACGTTACGGCGCGATCTTCGATGCGCAGGTGTACAAGAACGTCGGCGTGCGGACGCAGGTCCAATATATCAGGATCGACTCGTCGCTGCCGAACTATACGACCGACAACCTTTCAGTCTCGATCGGACCAACCGCGCGGTTTTGAGCCGAACCTGCTCTGCTCTGCGACGGAGCCGCGCGTCAAAGCGCTGCGGCGGCGTATCCGCGCAGGTGCACGACCTGCGGGACCGACCGCCTGTCCTTTGCCGGAACGTATCGCGCGGTTGCGGAGGCCCGCATTCCTTTGCTGGAATCCTCCACGGCAACCGACATCGACAGCCCCTCGACCGACGGCGAGAGTCTCTGGACGATGCCGGGTTGCGTTGCGAGGACGGTCCCGGCCGCCGCCATCGCTTCGGCCAGCCGCATCTCAGCGGGCTGATCGATGTTTGCCGCCAGCGAGTTGACGCCCGCAAGCGCCGCGTCGTCGGCAATGTCCTGCAAGCGCGTGTTCGTCCCGGCGTGGATGGACATTACGAAACCGGCTGCCGTCACAAAGGGGAGGGCCGTCGCCGCCATCACGGCGAAACTCCGTCTGCTGAAAAATGTCCGGGCCATCATTGTAGGCTGCCTCTGCTGCTTTGCTGATCGGCTCTGACGGCGAGCATGAGAGACAGACGACGGATTTGTCGTTAATCTGCCGCGCGTGGCCTCGCAAAACCTCTTACGATGCTGAAAAATTGGCTATTTTCGTCGCGCCAAATTGAGCGGATTTCGTTAACGTGCCGGTAACGCTCGTGTCGTCTGGTCCGGCGGGCCATCGAGCCACCGACCGCAAATCGTGGAGCCGGATTGAGGCTTTGATGTCGTCGCTTCCCACAGCGTTTTCGAGCGAAGTGGAATCCGGTTCGCGTGAAGAAAACGGGTCACAGCAAGAGGTTCGCCGTTTTTGTGAAACGGTGAAAGACTCCAGTCGCGTCGAGGTCGAACGGTGAAGACTGCGGCGCATCTCCGCGGCACCTTGGGCGTGCGCATCACGCGGACGGTGGCACGTCTGCGCCGGCTGACGCGCAACAAGAATCTCCGCGCCGTCGGTGCGGCGGCGGTGACGCTTGTCCTGCTCACCTCGCTGCGCGCTTACGATCCCCGCATCGTCACTGAATTGAAGGAGCGCACGTTCGATACCTATCAGCGGCTTAAACCGCGAGCCTATACCGACCTGCCGGTGCGGATCGTCGATATCGACGAGGCCTCGATCGCCGAATACGGACAATGGCCATGGCCGCGGACGCGGCTTGCCGCGCTGACGCGGCGGCTCGCCGATCTTGGCTCCGGCGTGATCGCATACGATGTCATTTTTTCAGAGCCGGATCGCACCACGCCGAGCCGGCTCGCCCACGACTTGAAGGATTCCGGCGTCCCCGATCTCGACCAGACCATGAAGTTGCTTGCGAACCTGCCGGATCATGACCGGGCGTTCGCGGACGCCATCGGCAAGACCGGTGTGGTGCTCGGCTTTGCCGCCAGCACCACAGCCAACGCCCAGCGCCCGCCGGTGCGGGCCGGGCTGGCCTTTGTCGGTGTCAACCCGGCCAAGGTGCTGGTGCCGTTTTACGGCACGGTGTCGAGCCTGCCGGTTCTCAACGAAGCGGCCGCGGGTATCGGCGGCATCAATCTGAGTTCGCACGATCGCGCCGGGATCGTGCGCCGCGTTCCGATGCTGTTTTCCGATGGCGCGAACGTTTATCCGGGGCTTGCGGTCGAGGCGTTGCGCGTCGCCCAGAACCAGAAAAGCATCATCGTCCGCGGAACCGGCTCCAGCGGCGACAGCGACACCGGCCATGCCGCGCTGATCGATATGCGGGTCGGGGCGTTCAGGCTGCCGCTGACCAGCAACGGCGAGTCCTGGGTCTATTTCAGCCGCGATCAACCGCAACGCTATGTGTCCGTGAAGGATATTCTCGATCCCGCCAAGGAAGCCGCGGTCAAGCCCCTGATCGATGGCGCGATCGTTCTCGTCGGCGCATCGGCCGCGGGCCTGATGGATGCGCGGGCGACGCCGCTCGGGGGATTGGTTCCGGGCGTGGCGATCCAGGCCCAACTGATCGAACAAATCCTCGCGCAGGATTTCATCGAGCGCCCGGATTGGTCGAACGGGCTTGAGATCGTCCTGACCGTTCTGTTCGGTGCGCTGGTCGCGGGCCTGGTGCTGGCGTTCGGCGCCCGGTTTTCATTCTATGCCGGCGGCGTGGTGTTCCTTGCAGGGCTCGCCGGATCATGGATTGCGTTTTCGCATTTCCGGCTGTTGATCGATCCAATCTTTCCCGCACTGGCGGCGCTGGCGGTTTATATCGCGGTGGAGCGCGTACTTCACGTTGCTTCCGATCACGAAAAGAAATTCGTGCGCCAGGCCTTCGGCCAATATCTCGCGCCGGAACTACTCGCACGACTTGAAAATTCGCCGCAGGCGATGCGCCTTGGCGGTGAGTCCCGCGACATTTCCGTGATGTTCATGGATGTGCGCGGCTTTACGCCGATCTCCGAGGCCCTGTCGGCGACGGAACTGGTCGATTTCATCAATACGCTGCTGGCGCCGCTGTCGGATGCGATCCAGGACGAGATGGGAACGATCGACAAATATATCGGCGACTCGATCATGGCGTTCTGGAACGCTCCGGTGGAGGTTCCCGATCATGCGACCCGGGCCTGCCGCGCCGCGCTCAAGATGCGCGCCGCGATTGATGCGCTCAACGCCTCCGACGTCTTCGGATTTTCTGCCCGCGGCTTCGAGGACCCTCGCGTTAAAATCGGGGTCGGCATCAATGCCGGACTGGCCTGCGTCGGCAATATGGGATCGCAACGGCGATTCAACTATTCCGCCATGGGCGACGTTGTGAACGTTGCGGCCCGGATCGAGTCCGCGAGCAAGGCGTTCAATGCGGACCTTCTGGTCTCGGAAGACGTGGCGCAGCGGGCAAAAGGGATCGGGTTATTGGAAGCGGGCGAAATTCTTTTGAAAGGCAAGTCGCGGCCGACCAAGATTTACGCGATTGCAGGAGACGAGGTGGTGGCGGCGTCGCCGGAGTTCGCCGAATGGAAGCGCCAGCACGGCGCGTTGCTTGCCGCGATCAAAGCCGGCCAACTGCAGGAGGCGAATGCGGCGCTGGCGCGTTGCCGTGAACTCGCCGGCGATGACATGCGGGATTTCTATCGCCATTTTGCCGAGCAAGTAGCAACGCTCGAGTCCGCGCCGCCGCAGCCTGCTTCGGCAGGCAAGCTGATGCATCGATGACCGCATCGCCGAAGGGAAACCGGTTTTCGGGAAAGATCATGCTCTGATAAGCGACAAGTCTGGTTCAACGCAGTTGAAACAGACTTCATGGCGTTTTTGAGCGAAGTACATACCGGTTCGCGTCAAGAAAACGCGTCAAATCAAAATCACAGCGCCCCGCTTCTGGTTTCGTCAGAAGCGGAAAGGCTCAGCCGTAGGGTGTTCCGTCCTTGCGTGTAAATACCCAGTGGCCAGGCGCAACCATTTTCGCCTGAATATCGTCGGCGGGGTAGCCGCCTTCGTCGCCGGGCGAACGATCGCCGATCTCGATATAAACCGCATCGGAAGCCATCCGATTGACGAGGTGATGGGCACGGCCGGCGGCCGGGAAACCCGCGCACATGCCAGGCTGAAGATCGATCTCACCTTCATCCGTGACGAGGGTCGGCCGTCCTTCCAGGATGTAGATGAATTCGTCCTGCTTGCTGTGCCGGTGCAGCAGCGCGGATTCCCCGCCAGGAAACAGCCTGGTCAGGTTCACGCCAAAATTTGTCAGGCCGAAATGATCGCCCAGCGGACGTTTTTCCCGCCTCACCATCCGCGAGAAAAATGGCTCGGGATAGTTCGAGGGCTTGGTGCGGGGCGGAGTATCGGCTGCGACAAGCGCGAGAGGCGGTTGCTTTGTGGAATCGCTCATGCGCTATTTCGATTCAGAACGTCACGACGCTGCGGATCGACTCGCCTTTGCGCATCAGGTCGAACGCCCGGTTGATGTCGTCGAGCGGCATGACGTGGGTGATCATCGGGTCGATCTCGATCTTGCCCTGCATGTAC
>JBIQHO010000023.1:0-20934 GCA_044508545.1 Bradyrhizobiaceae bacterium
CTGTCGTCGCTGGTGTGGACCGCGATGCACCTGCAATACGACTGGTTCTTCTTCGCCGAGGTATTTTCGATCGGGCTGCTGTTCGGCTACCTGCGCTATCTCAGCGGCTCGATCCTGCTGACCGTGATCCTGCATAGCCTCAACAATTTCGCGGCGATGTTGCAGACGTTGTGGATCGCCGGCTAGAATCTTTCACCGTTCCACAGAAACAGTGAAAGATTCTCCGTTCTTGATTTGACGTGTTTTCTTCACGCGAACCGGATTCCACTTCGCTCGAAAACGCTCCGGTCATGATCGGCGCCGGCGCGATCAGCCCGGCCCGCAGGATCGCCGCTGCGCCGCGAGTCGGTCGAGTGCGCCCTGCAGGATGAAGATCGCGGCGTGCTCGTCGATGACCTCGGCGCGCCTTGCGCGGCTCATGTCCAACCCGATCAGTTCTCGCTCGACGGCGGCCGTAGAGAGCCGTTCGTCCCACAGAGCGATGGCGAGGTCGGTAAGCCGCGCCAGGTTGCGCGCGAAGGCGCGGGTCGACTGCGCGCGCGGCCCTTCGCTGCCATCCATGTTGATCGGCAAGCCCAGCACGAAGCCGACGGCGCTGCGCTCCCCCGCTATCGTGAGCAGCCGCGCGGCATCCGCCGTGAACGTGGTGCGCCGAATCGTCTCGACACCGGTGGCGAGGCGGCGATCCGGATCGGACACGGCCACGCCAATGGTCCGGGTGCCGAGATCGAGGCCGACCAGCGCGCCGCGTTGCGGCCAGCGCAAGGCGGCTTCGATCAATGGCAGGACGGGGGCGGGCATTGCCTCGCATAACATGGGCGCGAGACATGGCAAAACGGCGCTCCGGCGGGACGCCCGGAGGCGATTGCAAGAGGAACAGCGCGCGGTTGCGGCGCGAAAGGCGGTTCTGCTATACGGCGAAAACAACTCTGACGGGCGCGGTTCCGAGCGTCGGCAAGGGTCTGCACTCTGTATTCTGCACTCTATATAATGTTTGGGGCTCGGTGTATCATGTCTGTCGATGCCGCTACCGTCCGCCGTATCGGGCACCTCGCGCGGATTGCGATCAGCGAGACGGAAGTTCCCGCGCTTCAGGACGAACTGAATGCAATTCTCGCATTCGTCGAGCAGTTGCAGGAAGTGAACGTTGACGGCGTCGAACCGATGACCTCGGTGATCCCGATGACGATGAAAAAGCGGGCCGATGTGGTGAATGACGGCGGTATCGCCGACCAGATTGTCGCCAACGCGCCGGTAACGGATGACCATTTCTTTCTGGTGCCCAAGGTCGTCGAATAACAGGTTGTGAGCCCATGTGTCTGCTGTGCGGCGATGAAAAGGCCTATCGGGCCTATATGGACTATCTCGACGCCATGGAGCGCCGGAGCGGGACGGCCGATCCCGACAAGGCGATCGACGCCGTTCTCGACCAGCTTCAGGCGGACGATAAAATCCGGGCCGCCGATCCCCGCAACGACAGGACACTCTCTGTCTTCACGTGCAGCCGGGTCGATCGATGACGGATCTGACCTCGCTGACGCTCGCCGAGGCCCGTGACGGTCTCGCCGGCAAATCGTTTACGGCGATTGAGCTGACCGACGCGCATCTGGCGGCGATCGAGCGGGCGCGCGTGCTCAATGCCTATGTGCTGGAGACGCCGGAGCGGGCGAGGGCGATGGCGCGCGAGGCCGACGCCCGGATTGGCAAAAGCGAGGGTGGGCCGCTCAATGGCATTCCGCTCGGCGTCAAGGATCTGTTCGCGACCGAAGGCACGCGGACCACGGCGTGTTCGCAAATTCTCGACGATTTCAAGCCGCCCTACGAATCCACCGTGACGTCGCAGCTCTGGCGCGACGGCGCTGTGATGCTCGGAAAACTCAATAACGACGAATTCGCGATGGGCTCGTCGAACGAGACCTCGCGCTTTGGCCCCGTGGTCAATCCGTGGCGACGGCAGGGGTCCGATGCGAAGCTGGTCCCCGGCGGTTCGTCGGGTGGGTCGGCCGCGGCGGTGGCGGCCGGACTGTGTCTGGGCGCGACCGCGACCGACACCGGCGGTTCGATCCGCCAGCCCGCCGCCTTCACCGGCACCGTGGGCATCAAGCCGACCTACGGACGCTGCTCGCGCTGGGGCATCGTCGCGTTTGCATCGTCGCTCGATCAGGCCGGGCCGATCGCGCGCACCGTGCGCGACGCCGCCATCCTGATGCGCTCGATGGCTGGCCACGACCCGAAGGATACGACCTCGGTCGATCGCGCTGTGCCCGACTATGAGGCGGCGGTCGGCAAATCCGTGAAAGGAATGAAGATCGGCTTTCCCAGGGAATATCGGCTCGACGGCATGCCCGCGGAGATCGAGAGGCTGTGGACGCAGGGTGCTGAGTGGCTCAAGGCAGCCGGCGCCGAACTGGTCGAGGTCTCGCTGCCGCATACGAAATACGCGTTGCCTGCCTACTACATCGTGGCGCCTGCCGAAGCATCGTCGAACCTCGCGCGTTACGACGGCGTCCGTTACGGCGCCCGCGTCGACGGCCGCAATCTTGTCGAAATGTACGAGAATACGCGCGCGAGGGGCTTTGGCGCGGAGGTTCGCCGTCGTATCATGATCGGCACCTATGTCCTGTCCGCTGGCTACTACGACGCCTATTACCTTCGTGCGCAAAAGGTCCGCACCTTGATCAAGAAGGATTTCGAGGATTGCTATGCGGCCGGCGTCGACGCGATCCTGACACCGGCGACGCCATCTGCCGCCTTCGGCATCGGCGAGAAGGCCGGCGCCGATCCGATCGAGATGTATCTCAACGACATCTTCACCGTGACGGCGAACATGGCGGGCCTGCCGGGTATTGCGGTGCCCGCGGGCAAGGATGCCCAGGGTCTTCCGCTTGGACTGCAACTGATCGGCCGTCCGTTCGATGAAGAGACGCTCCTTTCGCTCGGCGAGGTCATCGAGCAGGCGGCGGGGCGCTTTACGCCGGAGGTGTGGTGGTGACGCCGGATGCTTTCAAGGCAAGTTTGACGAACGCCGAGCCGCCGCAGGGCGTTTCGGCGCCGCTTGCGGCATTATGGTGGGCCGCGAAAGGCGACTGGAACAAGGCGCACGTTATCGTGCAGCCGGTGCTAGGGGCAGAGGCCGCGTGGGTGCACGCCTATCTGCATCGGCTTGAAGGACGCGAGATCGGCAACGCCGCCTACTGGTATCGCCGCGCGGACAAGCCGTTTGCGAAAGGTACATCCGAGGACGAGTGGAACCAGATCGTCGCGGAATTGTTGGGTGGCGGGGGCGGCTAGAGCATGTTTCCTTTGGACGGAATCAGCAACCTGGCCGGGGCAAGTCCGGCCATGACGGATCAGTTTGTTTCCGTCATCGCGCCCAAACGCAAACCTCTTTGAGATGCAACGGGCCGGCGACAGCGTCAGGAAAAGGCTGTCCGGCCAGGTGCGCCGTGCAACGGTATCGGCGGGGCACGGCATAACCATGCGTGCGGCATTCGCTATCGTCGGGTTGTGTGCCGTGCTGCTCGGCTGCGCGTCGATCCAGAACACGCCGGTCAACCAGCCGGGCAGCAGCGCCGAATTCGTGGGCCAGCTTCACGAAAACTTCGAGGAGCGCACCGCCACCGATGATGATCTGGTCGCGTTGTCGTTTTCGGGCGGCGGTACGCGGGCGGCCGCCTTTTCCTTCGGCGTGCTGGAAGAACTGGCGCAGACGCCGGTGCGCGGCGGCGGCGCATCCATGATCGACCGGATCGATTTCATTTCCGGAGTGTCCGGAGGGTCGGTGACCGCCGCGTATTTCGGATTGCACAAACGCGCGGCGCTGGCCGACTTCCGTGAAAAGTTCCTGCTGCGCAATGCCGAGGAGGGGCTTCAAACCAACCTCAACCTCGCCACCCTTGGCAAGGCTTTCGCCGGCGGCATCAACGACTCCAGCGGTCTGCCGCGCTGGCTCGATGCCAACCTGTTTCATGGCGCGACCTTCGCCGATCTTCGCAAGACGGTGCGCCCGCGGGTGTGGATCAACGCCTCCGACATCTACAACCGCACGCCCTTTGTCTTTGGCGTGACCGCGTTCAGCGCGATGTGCAGCGACCTTGCGTCCTATCCATTGGCAAACGCGGTGGCGGCGTCGGCGGCGGTGCCTGTCGCGTTCGCGCCGGTTGTGATTCAGACTTTTCCGGGGCGATGCAAGGATCCGCTGCCGGCCTGGGTTGTGAAGACGCGCGACAATCGCAACGCGCCGCCGATGCTGAGCGCGTTTGCGAAAGCGATCAGCCGCTATCATGACGGCGAAATGCCCTACATCAAGCTGCTCGACGGCGGTCTGGTCGACAACTACGGCCTGTCGGGGTTCACCATCGCGCTGCTGTCGGCGCGCGCGCCCTATGAACCACTGTCACCCGAGCAGGCCGTCAAAATTCGGCGCGGGCTGGTTGTGGTCGTGGACGCCAAGACGGGCGTTTCAGGCAACTGGGTCAATACCATTGAAGGCCCGAGCGGCGTCGACCTGGTCAAGGCGGCGGCGGACACCGCGATCGATGCCAGCGTCGGCGCGGGCTATACCGCCTTCGAGCGCACCATGGGTGACTGGCAGGCGGCCCTGATCCGTTGGCGTTGCGGTCTGTCGGCGGCGGAGCGCGCCCGTTACGGCGCGCGTCCGGGTTGGAACTGTCACGATCTGAAATTTTTTGTAGGCCGGGTCGGCTTCGATCAACTCGATTCCGCGCGCGCCGCTCGCCTCGAGAACGTTCCGACACGATTTCACTTGCCGCAGCAGCAGGTGGACGATGTGATCGCCGCCGGGCGAGACGCATTGCGGGCGAGTCCCACTTTCCGCGCGTTTGCCGGCAGTATGTGAGCGGGCGCAAGCGGCCGGCTCAATTGATCTGGACGGGGGTTTTCCCGTCGCAACCTCCGGGGTAAAAGCCGCGCATGAACGCACCTGTCAAACCGTCGAACCTGATCAAGGGCGCCACCGGCGAGTGGGAGATCGTGATCGGGCTCGAAGTCCACGCCCAGGTCACATCCAACGCAAAGCTGTTCTCCGGCGCGTCCACCGCCTTTGGGGGCGAACCCAACAGTCACGTCTCGCTGGTTGATGCCGCGATGCCCGGAATGCTGCCTGTCATCAACGAGGAATGCGTCCGGCAGGCGGTGCGGACCGGATTGGGGCTGAACGCCCGGATCAACCTGCGCTCGGTGTTCGACCGCAAGAACTATTTCTACCCCGACCTGCCGCAGGGCTATCAGATCAGCCAGTACAAGTCGCCGATCGTCGGCGAGGGCGACGTCGTGGTCGACCTGGCCGACGGCACCAGCATCACGGTCGGGATCGAGCGGCTGCACCTCGAACAGGACGCCGGCAAGTCGCTGCACGACCAGCACGCCGACATGAGCGCGATCGATCTGAACCGCTCCGGCGTGGCGCTGATGGAAATCGTCTCCAAGCCCGATCTGCGCTCGTCGGAACAGGCCAGGGCCTATGTAACGAAACTGCGGACGATCCTGCGCTATCTCGGCACCTGCGACGGCGACATGGAGAAGGGCAGCCTGCGCGCCGACGTCAACGTTTCGGTGCGCCGGCCCGGCGAACCGTTCGGCACCCGCTGCGAGATCAAGAACGTCAACTCCATCCGCTTCATCGGCCAGGCGATCGAACATGAGGCGCGCCGCCAGATCGGCATCCTCGAGGACGGCGGCAGCATCGACCAGGAAACCCGGCTGTTCGATCCGGACAAGGGCGAGACCCGTGCGATGCGCTCCAAGGAAGAGGCGCACGACTACCGCTATTTTCCGGACCCCGACCTGCTGCCGCTGGAATTTTCGCAAGACTTCGTCGAGGTGCTGAAGGCCGACCTGCCGGAATTGCCCGACCAGAAGAAGGCGCGCTTCATCGGCGACCTCGGCCTGACGCCCTATGACGCCGCCGTGCTGGTCGGCGAGCATGAGAGCGCCGGCTTCTACGAGGCTGTGCTGTCGGGGCTTGCGAACGCGCGCCGCGACGGAAAGCTGGCCGCCAACTGGGTGATCAACGAACTGTTCGGACGGCTCAACAGGGAAAGCCGGAGCATCGCCGCATCGCCGGTCTCGGCCTCGCAGCTCGCCGCGATCGTGGACCTGATCGGCGAGGGAACCATTTCAGGCAAGATCGCCAAGGATCTGTTCGAGATCGTCTGGACCGAAGGTGGCGACCCGCGGGCGCTGGTCGAAACGCGCGGGATGAAGCAGGTCACCGACCTGGGTGCGATCGAGAAGGCGGTCGACGACATCGTCGCCGCCAATCCTGACAAGGCCGCGCAAGTCCGCGACAAGCCGCAGATGATCGGCTGGTTCGTCGGTCAGGTGATGAAAGCGTCTGGCGGCAAGGCCAACCCGCAAGCCGTGAACGATCTGCTCAAGACCAAGCTCGGTCTTTGAACCTCGGCATCCGCGCGCATGGATCGCCGTCGCGTCTCGTCGTGTCTGCATTCTTGAAAATGCGATCGTGCTTTTGCCGGCAGCAGTGATCGTCTGCGGCGCGAGACAACGGTTCGTTGATGGATGGATCGGTTTTGCGAATCGGATTTTTCGATTCGCAATAACCGCACCTTCACGAGCGCCGAATGGCAACTTCCGAGAATATCGTGAAAATATTTTTGTTGCCAAAAATTACGACTCGGAGTCCGCGCCATGACGATCTTCACCGGAGCGACCACTCGACACGATGCGTGCCACATGTTCGTCGTCACTCAGCGAAATGCAGGATGCCGCTGCGGCACAGTCGCTTCCTGAAATGCTGACATTTGCCGACGCAGATTTTCCGCGCGTTACTCGCGCCGCGCATCACCGACTACGCGCATCATGATGAAATGCGCCGTCGCTGCGACGGCATTGGTCCGTCAACACTTCCTTAAGTGGGGACGCTGTTTTTTTCAATGTGTTGGTGTATTCGAAGGATGTGCATTTCGATTCCCGAGTGCACGCAGCGACTAAGCCATCTCACTAACCCTGGAGGGCAACATGGCCAAGAAGGCGAAGAAGGCAAAGGCGAAGAAGGTCAAGAAGGCGAAGAGCGCAGTGAAGAAGACTGCGAAGAAGACCCGCAAGGTCGCCAAGAAGAAGAAGTAAGCTCGCGTTCTGGTATCGCCGGCAGACGCCGGCAACGTCGCACGAGCCGGAGAGAGTTTGTTTCCAAGAGCGGACTTTCAATCCAGGCTTCGATCGACGAGAGAGGGTGTCGGCGAGACATCAGGTCAAACGGTCGGATCGTCTGTCCCGGGAGTCCCGTGACAACCGGTCCGGGAGGAGATGACGGTGAGTTCCACCGGCGGTCTTCGTTCGATGCGGATGTCAAATGTCCGCAGTCACCAGCGGCCTCGGCTGCGGTGAGAGTTGGTCCTGACGTGTTCACCGACGCCCTCGTCCTGCCGCCGGCGTGGCTCAGCCCCGGTGTTGCTGTTTCCCCGTTTTTTGAATCGTAGCCGTCGCCGCCGTGACTGCGGCTTTCACGGCGTTGCCAGAGCGTTTTCGCTTCTGGCTGAATCAGAAGCGAGGCTCTGGATTATTTTGACGCGGTTTCTTCACGCGAGCCCGTATCCATCCCCGACGTCAAGCCCGAGCACATGCTTCGCTCAACGCCATAGCTCTGCACTTCTGCCGGATCAGGCACGATACCGGCTCTGGCGATGGTTACCGGTTTGCCAAACGCGACGGTAAACCGAATTCCGCGAAATCAGGAAAGTCCCCGTAGAACAAAGACTTTTTCCGATTCCGCGTGCTGCTCCCGCCCGGAGCGTTCACCTTCGATTCATCGCGATGCTTAAACTGCTCTTCAAATTTTACCGCCATGGTCTGCGCGTCTGGACGGCACGCCGGTGAACGGCGGTCGGGACCGGCGGGGCGACAACAAGTGGACGGGGCCGCGCTCGAAGCAGGGCGGTTATAAAAAAGGAACAGAGGGATGTTTCAGGGGCATATCGATCTCGACACGGCGGCGCCGGTGGATGCCGACGCCATTCAGGATATTCTGTTCGAGCGCGGCCTGTACTGGGCGAGCGGCCGGGCCGGTCTGGTCGACCTGGTGGCCGCGCATAAATGGTTCAACCTCGCGGCGGTCAAGGGTCACGCCGAAGCGATCGCGATGCGCCGGGAAGTCGCGGCTCTCATGTCCGAGGCCGAGATTGTCGCAGCGCAACGGGATGCGCGCGCCTGGATGACCGTGCATTGATCAGCCGCCGGACGACGCCAGCCAATGGGGGCGAACGGCGGATTGATTTCGCTCTGAACGGGCGAGCAGGGTGTCATCGCCGCGGTGCTTGTTGCCACAGGGTTTCGTCGACCGCGTTCGTCATCCGGCCGCGACGTCTTCAAGCAGCGATGCGGCCGCGAGCTTGCCGAGCGCATTGCCGGCCATCGGGCTGTCGCCGGTGATGAGCCTGCGGTCCTTATGCACGGCGCCGGAGATGTCGTCGTTCAATATCCTGAAGCCAAGCGTCTTCAGCTTTTCGCCGAATTTCCACGTCAGGTGGCCGGGCATGTAGCCGATGTCGGGCGTCCTCTCGTCGAGCGCATCCGGAAAGGCGCAGATCTCGTAACCGCGATAGATGTCGCTGTCGCCGACCGCGAGGAAGGCCGCAGGTCCGTGACAGAGCGAGATCACGAACCTGTCGTTCGCCGCCGCCCATTTCAGAACGGCGCCGACATCCCTGCTTTCGGGCAGGCCGATCAGCGCGCCATGCCCGCCCGGAATGAAGATTGCGGCATAGCCGTCGAGCCCCCGCGAGATGACGTCGGACAGCGTCAGGGGCTGCTTGAACTGAGGACGATATTTGGCGAAGAAGCCCTTCACCTCTGCATCCTCCGACGGCATCGCCCAGTATTCGAACTTCACCGGATTGCCCGACACCGTCGCCACGTCGAAGCTGAAACCGGCCTTGTCGAGATGGTACATCGGCAGCAGCGTCTCCACGGGGTGGTTGCCGGTCGAGAAGAAACTGCCATTGTCGGTGAGCAGGTAGCGCTCGTCGGCGCCGATCATCAGCACCTTCTTGCCGCCCTGATAGCGTGTTGGATAATCAGCGCCGTTCAAATCCGATTTCGGCGAGGTGAACTGGCCCAGCGAATAGCTTGAGGGAAAGAACGCGTTGTCCTCCGCCGGGTCGGGTTGCGGTTTCCTGTCGGAAACATTCTGGTTGGACATGGATTGCCTCGCTGATTTTAATCTCGCGGCGAGAAAACTAACGCACCAGACGGTTCAATTGAACGCCGGATGGTCCAATGCGCAGGTGTTCACCCGTATCCAAGCAGCTTCTTGACCGCCGCGACACCACATAGCCCAAGGAAGATGACGCCGAACCAGCCGAGGGCAACCATAAAGCCGGCAGGGTAGCGGCGTGAGGCGGGCGGATCACCAAAAACGCCAGCCATCCACAACCCGGTTCCAACGAACGCCGCGGCTGCAAGATGAGCAGCGTCACGCGCCAACGTGACGTATACGCGACAAAGTCAGGCATCGCCGCCGCTTAGGGTTTTTTGGATCGGGATGTCCGCAATTGGCGTCAGCGGACTGTGATGGCGGGTTCCCGCACGGGATGGCGGAGCCGGAGGGATTCGAACCCTCGATAGGGCTTTACAACCCTATAACGGTTTAGCAAACCGCCGCCTTCAGCCACTCGGCCACAGCTCCGTCGTTGCAAATCAAGTACTTAGCCCGTCAGTCCGGTGACTGAAACCACGAATTGCCACCGGATTGCCACCGGGATCGGGGCTACCGATCCTTATTTGTTCGCAGGGCCGCCTCGATCGCCTTGGCCGCGGTCTTGTCGGTTTCCGAGAACAAATGAGCATAAACCTTCATCGTCACAACGGGGGATGCATGACCGATCCGCCGGCTGACTGTCAAGACGTCGACGCCGCCGGCGACCAAGGCCGAAACGTGGCTATGCCGCAGACCATGGAATGAGACCGGTGGCAAATTCCGGGCCTTCACGAACCTAGCCCAGTCCCGGCTTAGGTCGTTCGGCGGAATAGGAATTCCATCGATGGTGCTGAACACCAGCGCATCGGCATCGAGCTTGCCTTGCCCAAGGGCCATTCGGAGCTCGAGCTGGCGTCGCCTGTGAGCGCGCAGGGCATCCATGGCAATCGGGGGCAGGGACACGACACGGCGTCCGTTGCGCGTCTTTGGGGCTTTAAAGGCCAATCCGCTCTTGGTCTGTTCGAGGCTCCGCTCAATCTTGATGGTGGCGCCATTCAGGTCGACGTTCGCCCAGGCGAGCGCCAGGAGTTCGCCGCGCCGAGCGCCAGAGCTGAGTGCCAAGACAGCGATCGGCTCGAGTGCGTGACCATGGAGCGCCTTCAACACGGCGTTGACCTCATCAGCCTTGAGGATCTCGACTTCCGTCTCCTCGACCCTCGGCGGCTTGATGACGCCGGCCACGTTGCGCGAGACCAGCTCAATCTCGGCCGCGCGAGCGAGCGCGCGATGCAGGACTCGGTGTGCATGGCCCACCGTCCGAGGAGATAGCGGCCGGTTATCCTTGCCGCCGCCCGTAATGAGCCTGCTGTGCCAGGCGCTCACGTCGATCGGCCGCAGTTTCTGCAGCACGACCGAGCCCAGGTGCGGAATGATCTGCTGGTCGACCAGCTGCCGATACCGTTCGGCGGTCTTGCCGGCCAGGCCGTGGGGCCCGTCAAGCCAGGCGCGCAGATATTCGGCGATCGTGACCTTGGCCGGCTCAACTAGGGTGCCAGCATCGGCAGCCGCGAGGAGTCGAATCAACTCTTGCTCGGCTTGGCGTTTAGTCCCCTTGAAGGAAGCATATCGCGTCTTGCGTACGCCTCTCGCGTCCGGCCCGACCTCGAATTCAGTTCCCATGAGCGCTCGCCGCGTCGTCGAACGTGGCCGGTCATTGGGTTTCCTCCGCTTTAAGCCTGGCGCCAATCCTTGCCAACGCCCGCCCGGAAAGTTGAGCTCTCACTTGGATTGAAGCTCGTTCACCTGATCGATAATGATTGAATCGGCTGAGTTCTATCTTTTTCGAAATGGACTGTTCCCAGTATATCGTCGCGTACACGCCTTGACGCTCAACCTCCACGCTCCGCACGCGCTGCGCTAACTCGGGGTGTCTGATCACTTCGGCCAAGGCATCTACAAACGTCGTCTTTCTTGTCAGACGGCATATTTTCCGTTTGTGCCACTCATCAATCGGAGCTCGCGCAAGCGTCGCGATGCGTTCATCCATTTCCGACAGATTGTCCGTAGCAAGGACGGACAAGACCACGAGGGCGATTCCGTGAGGAAAATGGTTCCAGCACCGCGAGACTTGGACCGCTTGGTTCGTTTTCCTCAAGGTCATGTTTGCGCAGCCGCTGGATGATTCCGAGCTTGCCACCTTCCAAAAATGCACCGGCCGCAGCATCCCCTCGCTTACGGGCTACCTTGAAGCGACCCTGGCGATCGGCCGGCGTGGCGGCAAAAGCTTGATCATGGCGCTGATCGCCGCCTTTCTCAGCTGCTTCTTCGACTGGCGCCCATTTCTAACCGGCGGTCAGAGAGCGGTGATCGTGATTGTCGCCGCCGATCGCCGACAGGCGGCTGTCATCTTCAAGTATTTGAAGGGCATGCTCGAAATTCCGTTGCTGGCTGGGCTTATCGATCGCGAGACATTGGATACGATCGAACTCCGCAACCTGGTCAGCATTGAGATCCAGACCGCGAGCTGGAAGACCATTCGCGGTAGAACCGTCGTCGCGGCCTTGTGCGATGAACTCGCGTTTTGGTCGGACGAAACCTCTTCGAACCCGGACGTCGAGATCATCAACGCACTGAAGCCGGCGATGGCGACGATCCCCCGGGCGATCATGATTAAGGCGAGTTCGCCTTACGCTCGGCGCGGCGCGTTGTGGAATGACTACCGGAAGCACTACGGCAAAGACGATAGCGCGGTTTTGGTCTGGCAGGCCGACACCAGAACTATGAATCCGTCCGTACCGCAAAGCTTCATCGACGCAGCGTACGAAGATGATCCGTCGGCGGCATCGGCAGAATATGGCGGTGTTTTCCGCACCGACGTCGAAAATTTCATTTCGCGGGACGTCGTCGAGGCCTGCGCCGTGCCCGGCAGGTTCGAACTGCCGCCGACGAAAGGCATCAGGTACAGCGCCTTCATCGATGCTGCCGGCGGCTCGGGGTCCGATTCTATGTGTTTGGCAATCGGTCATCGCGAAGGCGATCGGGTCGTGCTGGACCTCATTCGCGAGCGAGCGCCGCCTTTCTCGCCGGAGGAAGTCACCGCCGAATTCGCGGCTGTGCTGAAGGCGTACAACATAAAAACGGTCATAGGTGATCGGTGGGGCGGAACGTGGCCGGCCGAGAGATTTGAAACTCATGGTGTCCGGTACGACCCTTCGGCGAAGGTGAAGTCCGCCATTTACCGTGACTTTCTGCCTCAAATTAACGGCGGCCGCGTCGAATTGCTGGATCATCCCAAGCTGATCAACCAACTTTGCTCGCTCGAACGACGCACGGCGCGCGGCGGTAAGGACTCAATCGACCATCCGCCCGGGGCAAACCATCACGACGACATCATCAACTGCGTTGCTGGTGTTCTAACCGGCGAGATCATTCAGGATTGGTCCGGCGGCCAAGCCATCTTCGCAGTCGCGATGGAGCAGATGCGTGCGGAAAAAGCCGCCGGCACGTGGCCGCTGCCTCCCGACAACGACAGGCCGAAACCGATCACGCGCGAATGGGCGCGCGGGTCGGTCGAATACGACAAATTCATGCGCGGCGAGATCGGGCCGCCGACCTAATGAGGAAATGGATACACAATGCCTATTCGAGTGATACCGCCGAACGGCGTCGCCACCACCCAGGTCATCAACGGCCACAGCTATACCTGCGCCGCGAATGCCACGATCGATGTGTCTGACTTCGCCGCCTGGGTCTTGACCGCCAACGGCTGGATCAATGCGGGCGGCCACGGTGCGGTAGCCGTCACCGTGGGCACCACCGCGGCGCGGCCTACGAACCCGGCAAGGGGCCAGGCCTTCCTCGACACCACATTGGGCCTGACCATCGTTTGGGATGGCTCGAACTGGAGAAATCCGTTCAGCGGTGCGGCGGTTTAACGACAGGAAGCGCAAATGGCAAAAATCCACAGACTCGAAACCAGCGTCGCGGCTTTGTCGCCGGCGCGCCAGCGTTTGAAGGATCTCTTGGACCAGCGTGCCGCTTGCGAGCAACGCATAGCCTCGCTACGGGCGGCGCGGAGTCGGCTCATGGGCACACTGGACGAGGCGGTGCGGGCCACTAAGGCACTTATCGACTTTGATGCCGAGAGCGGCGCGGCGACGTTGGCTTGGGCCAAAAACGCGTTATCAAAACAGGCTGCGTCGCAGGTGGATACCAATCGGCGCCAGGAGTTGTTGACCGAAAAGGCCATCACTTCCGAAAACGCTGCCGCCGCCAACACAGCAATGGCGCAGCTAGAAGCCGACATCAACGCGGAAGCTCGTGCAAGCCAAGCTCTGCAGCCCGAGATTGACCGGACGATCGCGGAGGTCATTGCCGAAACTTGCGACGTCTTGTTCGACGATTTTGTGGCCGCGCACCGGGCTTTGATCGCTAAGCAGAGTCGCATCAACGAGGCGGTGGCGACAATCGTCGAGATCGCGCACAGCGGCGAGCATGAAACCATGCGGCCGACGTTCACGCTGATGCAAGGGCTAATGGAGAAGGTTCGCGTTTCTGTCGCTCCGCCAGCGACGGTGACGGCTGGCGCCGATCATGCCGCATGGGCGTCGCTCAAAGCCAGGCTCCGCACCGATCCGCTGGCCGAGTTGGAGAGCTAATCATGTCGAACACACTCACTTTCAAAAGCCCGTTGCCGCATCAAACCGTACAGCTGAGCCCTGACAACGAGGTGACGAGCGACGCAAGCGGATTGTGCACCGTCACCGCCGGTTCCGAGATGGCCAAAGCTCTTGTTAGCTTCGGTTGGACCGTCGTTGCGGCGTTGCCGACGGCCGATCCGTATGTCGCCGGCGCCATTTGGAATTCCTCTGGCACCATCACGATATCCGCCGGCTGACAGGAACCCTGATCATGCAGAAGGTCTTTTTCGCGTCATTGACGAAGGTGAAAGATGCCGACGACGATACGCTCGAGGTCTATGGCATCGCTTCGACCGAGAGCCCCGACAGCACCGGCGAAACGATCCTGGCCAGCGCTATCAGGAAAGCGTTACCGTCCTATCGAGAATATCCGGCGATCCGC
Organism: Bradyrhizobiaceae bacterium; assembly: GCA_044508545.1. GTDB lineage: Bacteria > Pseudomonadota > Alphaproteobacteria > Rhizobiales > Xanthobacteraceae > Nitrobacter. The sequence continues at coordinate 14,258 of JBIQHO010000023.1, forward strand.
GAGATGCATGGCTTGAGCGCTGCTGGACGCGCGATCGAGATCGACGTCGACGACGATGGCGTCACGCACGTCGTGGCAAAGATCATCGACCCGAACGCGATCAAGAAGGTCCGCAACAAGGTCTATGGCGGATTCAGCGTCGGCGGCCGCATTCTCAAGAGGGATGCCAAGGACCGCACCGTCATCACGGAAATCGAATTGTCCGAAATCTCGCTGGTTGATCGGCCGGCGCATCCCGAGGCGCGCATCAGCTTATGGAAAGCCGCTGTTGCCGATCCGGCTGACCCTGTCACCCGGGCACACGCGATGCTCGACGCGGCGGAGGCAGCGATCATCAAGGTCCGGCAACCTAATAGCAGTGATGCCATCCTCAAGATAATCCAGGCGAAGGACAACGAGATCGACCGCCTCAACAAGCGGATCGAGGAACTGCTCGCCGAACCGGCGCCGCCGAAGACAGCGGGCGCTTACGGCTTCATCGCCGTTTCGAAAGAGAACGACGCCGGCGGTGCTACTACGCTTGAAAAAGCCGTCCCGAGTACGGATGACATTGCGGCCGCGCTCGGCGCAATGGACCCGGATGACCGCGCGCTTCTTCTGATCAAGGCGGCGCAGCGCTTGCCGCGACCGGTGACCATGTCGAGGCCAGCAGAATGACGCCGATCTCCAGAATAGAGCACGCCCTCGATCGGATCGACTCGGCGCTGAAGCTATTGACCGAGTTGCAAGCCTCGTCGCGCGCCGAGCCATCCACCTCGCGACTGAAAGCTGTTCATGAAGCCTGCGCCGATCTCGGCGCCAGGCTTCAGTGCCGCGAACGCGCTCGTCGGTGCGATGCGTGATCGTGCCGGAGAAGCTAAAGCAAACCCCAGGAGCCATAAATGGAAGATGCCATGACTGAAACAACCACCGAGTCGGAAACGCCTCAGATCCTGAGCGTGACCGACAAACAAGCGACGGTTCAAAGCGCGAACGGTCGTATCATCGTTGTGTCGCGGCTAGGAGCGTTGGACTACTACAGGCTGACGAAAGCGCTGGGCGCATCGGCCAACAATCCGGCACCGCTGATCTGGCCATGCTGGCGGCCAGCGTCGTCAAGATCGACGAACACTTTCTCCCGCGAGCCTTAAAGGAACGCGACATTGAGGCCACGATCGAGATGCTCGATTTTCAGGGCCTTGCCGCTGTTGGCGAGGGTCTCAAGCGGTTGGGCGAGCAAGCGAAAGACGGGATCGACGCCGCAAAAAACTGAGCGAGCGACCCGATTTCCGGCTTCGGGTCGCTGCGGTCAATGCGGGAATGCCGTTCGACGCGGCGTTTGCTGAGGACGATGGGATGGTCCTGGCCTGGATCGTCGCCCATGGCGAAAACAGCGGCAATTCCTTCGATTGGGATCTAATGAAGTGGGAGCGATAGATGATCACACTCGATGCTTTCATCGTCCGGCTCGAGCGGGCCATCGTGGAGGTCAAGCCCGAGCTTGCCGTTGGCCTCGAGAAGGTCGGCCAGCTCGCGGAATCGATCGCTGCCGAATTGCCTGGCCATTATCAGCCGGGCTGGGCGCCGCTGGCGGAATCAACCCTGCGCGATAAGGAGAGGCTGGGCTATCCGGTCCCGTCTCCCTTGAAGCGCACCGGCAAGATGGCGGGTTCGTATCGTAAGGAGGTTGATCCTTTCGATCTTGTGTTCGTGATCGGATCTCCAAAGAAGGAAGCGCTCTGGCAGGAAATGGGCACCTCGCGGATACCACCGCGGCCGGTGACCGAACCCGCTCTGAAGAATTCACTCCCGTTTGCCTCCGATGTTTTCGGCAAGATCGCCGTGTCCCTGTTGACGGGAGAGAAGCCATGATTTCGAGCTTTGAAGTTGGAAACATTTTCAAGGTCATTGACGAAGCCACGCCCGGCCTTCGCAAAATCCTGGGCGAGGTCCGCAGGCTTCGTGAGGTCATCAGCGCCGCAAAGGCTGAGCTTGGCGAATTCAGTAAAGCCGTAGCACCGGCCATCGGCGGCGCCGTGAAGGAAACCAATACCCTTACGGCGGCCTGGGAGCGGGTCGGCCAGGCCGCCAGGGAGGCTAGCGCCCAGGTGGTAAGAGCGGCCGAGACGGCGAAGGGTGCTGCCGCCGCGGCCACCGGCGGAATTGCCGGAAGCGGCAACCGGTTTCGGCCACGTAGCGGCGGCGGTGGGACTGGTGGCGTGCATGTCTATGGTCCGGGTGTGCCGATCCCTGGCGGTGGACACGCCCACTTTGGAAGCGCCGGCATGGCTGGACTCGGTCTGCTCGGCTATGGCGTTTATCAGGCCATGCAGTACGACGATGCGGTCGCTCTGATGGCGACTCACGCCGGCGTCGATCTGCAGAGCAATCGCCAGAAGTTTCGCAAGATCCTGCAGGATGCGGCGATCGCGACCGGGTATGGCGAGCACGAGATTTCTGCGGCCGCGCAGCAAGAATTGCGGATGTTCAAATATACCCCGGGCGAGGGAAACGGGATTAGCGCTCTGCCCACGATGCTGCGGCTGGCCGCGACCGAGTCGCGCCTGAAGGGGACGCCGCTCGAAGAATCAATGAAGGCCGAGACTGGCCTGGCGCACATGGTCGGCAAATACAGCGAAGCCGACGTCACGAAACTCGCGGCGGCGTTTTCTGCCCTGTCGGTCTCCAATCCGATGACGCTGGCGCAACAAGAGCGGGCCTTCAGCTATTCGGTTCCCGTTCTGCAAGCCGGCATGGATATCGATGCGATCGACACCATGGCCGCCTCGACGGCCTTGGCGCGCGCCGGCATCACGTCGACCAAGGCAGGTACCTGGGTTCGTGAGATGATGAAAGGAGCGATGCCTGGCACATCCTTCGAGACCAAAACGAGGTTCAAGAAGCACGAAGCCGCGCTTCGGGAACTCGGTCTCGTCGACAAGAACCATAAACCGACCTGGTTCGTTGATGGAAAGCCGAGCGAGATGAAGTTCCTCGAAAAAGTCGCGGAGGCCTTGCCAAAGATACCGGTTGAACGCCGCATGGCGGTATTGGGCGGACTGGCGGGAACGCAGGGCGCCGGTGCATTGGCCGTGCTTGCCGAACCCGTCGTGCAGGAGCAACTCAAAAAGATCGCCGCTGACGTCAAAGACCCGCAGTCGGTCGCCCGGATTCAAAACTTCCTCGGCGAGTACAACCGGGATTCCTCACTGCAGAACGCGCACCGCGATGCAGACCTTCAACGTCACGATGGCCGAGATCGGGACCCAGTTGTTGCCGAGCGTGAACGCCGCACTCGGCAACTTCAAAACTGCCGTACTGCCGAGCGCGCCGGGCTCCAAAGACGGAGCATACGGTGGCGCATTTCTCACTGGCGCCGTGCCCGGCGCCGTGGCCGGCTTTGTAGCGGGAGGCCCATTGGGAGCGGTAATCGGTGGCGCTGGCGGCGGTGTATCTGGCATTGCAGCTCAGTACATGCACGAGAATGGAGGAGTGGGCATCGACAAGGGCGGCAGCTACACCAGCCCGGGCAAGACCGGCAAGCCGGCGCAGCCCAAGATAGAAGTTCAAACGCCGCCGCAGAGCTTTTCGCTCATGCTGGACAGCGAACTTCTCGCAAAAGCAATAATCCCCAAAATCGTCAGTCTGTTCGATTACGAGACCAGCGCACCGGCCTCGAATAACTCAATGGCGTATGGACCCTAATTCCCGCGCGCATTTCGCACGGTGCGCGCGGCGCGTAGTGCCGCGGTTTCGGCTGGGGTGCTTGCAAGGTCTCCAGCCCGAATGAATTGAAGGGGGCCGACGTCGCAGGCCCGGACGGCGGATGTACCCGCCGGGCTTGCGATCGGCGGAGGGGAAAAGCATGAGCGGCGCTGCGCTGAAGCTGTTCGACGATCTCGACGTCAGATTCGTTCCCACCAAACACCGGTGCGGGCCCATGGAGACCCACGCGGTCAACATCGTCGACCGCACGATCCGCCAACATGGCCTCCCGCACGCAACCTTGACCTTGCGAACGATTGTCGAGTCTGACGGCAACCAAGACGCGCTCGTCGCGGACATCATCGAGGCGGTCTCCGACATCATCCGCTTCCATCCGCGCTGGTCGAATTTGGGGCTTGAGTTATTGGGCGCCTTCGACAAGATCGATTTGATCGAACTCAGGCGCAAAGTGAAAGCTGCGAAAGTGCAGCCGCTGAGGGTCGGAATCTCAACCCTGATCTGCGTCGAACTCGAAAAGATCCTCGGACCGGCCGTGCTGCCGAAGCCGGTAAGGGCCAAGGCCCAACCAAAACCGCCGGCCTCGCTCACCCGCGTTCCCGGAGTCGAGAGGAATGTCGCGCTTGGCCTCGAGTTGCTGAAGCTGCGGTCCGCGATCAAGAGCAATCGCGAGTATGGTCGGCAGGTTCGCATTCAGTTCGACGCCGAATCAAAGCTCGCCGTCGACGCGCTCAAGGTGGCGAGGGTCTACGGCGCACGGCCTGGAATTTACACCCGGTTGTCGTGGAACGCGTTGGTCACGCTCGCGTCGCCTGCGCTTCCCGCGGCCGCGCGCGAGGCGCTAGAGGCCCGTATCTGTGCCGGCGAGCGCATCGGCGCCCCCGAGATCGCGAAGCCCGCGGACGTTTGAAACCGGAAAGCGGGGGTGCCAGACCGGACGCATGTAATCTGCAGGTTCACTGCTGAGGGCGAGGGCCCTCACTGCGCCGTCTGCCCGGCAGGTGCTACAAAAGGGCCACACCGATTGAACCGACCATTCCCGCCCGCCATATATCAAGTGACAAGTCAAGGGTTTTGTGAGATAGCCTCACGCATGAAGGCAAATATGCTGCGGTTCCAATTCAATGAGAAGAAGGGGGTCGAGGCGCTGACCTACGTCGCGTCGAAGTGGCCTGACCTGACCGCGTTCTTCGCAGCCAAGGTGCTCTTCTTCGCTGAGAAGCACCACTTGAACCGTTATGCGCGGCCGATCGTTGGCGATACGTTTATCGCCATGCCGAACGGTCCGGTGCCCTCGACGCTCTACGATTTCATCAAGGGCCGGCTCGATCAAGCTGGCGATCCCGACGCGATCGTCGCCGCGCTTCTCATCAAGCGTGATCCTTATCCTCGTGTCGCGGCCCAGCGCGCACCGGACCTGGACGTGTTGTCGCTGAGTGATCTGGAGTGTTTGGACGAAGCGATTGCCTTTTGCCGTGGACGCGGTTTTGGTGCTCTTTCCAGTCTCACGCATCAAGAGCGAGCTTGGTTGGAGGCTCCGGCGAACGGTCCAATGGACTATGAGCACATGATCGACGGCGAGGGGGACGAGCGGGAAGCGATTGTCGCCGAGGCCAGAGAGTTTGCGGCTTATGGTGTTCTGTGATCGCTGGTCACGTCTATGTTATCTACACCACTCTTACGCGTCCACCCAAGGACAAGCTGACTCTTTGCATCTGTGCGGCAGAAAATCTGTTTTTTTGGATCAACACAAATCCTCAACGCCACGGTGTGGGGCAGTTCGCGCTTGCCGCCGCCGATCATGGTGCATTGACGCACGACTGCTTTTTGGATTGCTCGCGGGTAACCACGTTTTCGCAGCACGAATTGGATAACGCGCAACATCGCGGAACCATTTCGGCCGCGCTGGCCCAGAGTATTGTTGAGTGTCTTGAGGATGATCCGCCGAAGACCTTGCCTCCGCGCTTTCTGAAGCTCGCAATCGACAATCTCGCTCCGTTGTTTCGATAGAGGTCACCGCTCGGCTTCTCGATCGCGGCCTCGAATTTCTCGGCCGGCACGTTGGCGACGCGGACGGCTTGCACTCGCTGATGATCCGAGATGCGCGCGGCTTCTGCGACCTGCTTTTGGGTAATGAGGGCGCCCTCACTACCTACCGGAGCAGCGGCATCCTTATTGCGCGTAGAGCCATCAAACTGCTTCAGCAACTCTCCCATGCGTCTACTCGCCCGCCGGCGCGCTATGGCTTGCTCCTGCCGGCCCAGATCCGGGAGAGCGCGAATCACTTTCCTCGATATTCACCGATTGCAGCACAAGGCCTTCTCTTGCGTTCCAAATAAATATTTTTTGCGAATAGATATCGAGAGATAGCTGGATAGTTAGTGTCCTCGACGCGTAACGTTTCCACCTGATTCGAACTGTTCATCCACAGGTGGACGAGCGATGCACAATCACGAATTGGCAAGCGCCGCGCGGCAACTGCGCGATATGTGGGAACACAAAGTCTGGACCGAAGAGCCTCTAGGGCCGGGCTGGAATAAAGCGTTCGCTGACTGGATTGAAAAATTTGGTTTCGGACGCGTGGCCGACGCTTTGCAGTTGGCGTCAACACCTCGCTTTTCCGAAGACGGCAAGCGTCTGCCGCCGGACATCCGGGATATTCCAAAATTCGCTGCGGTTGAGAAAGCCGAGGAAAATGAGCCCGGCATGCGGGCGTGCTATTTGGTCTGCGGTCGCATGCGCAAGAAGTTCTATTGCGCTGAGAACGACGACGATGTTCTGGCGCTGCTACGGAAGCTCCTACGCGACGGTGCGTCTCCTACCGCCATGAACCAAGCTGTCGATGAAGCTGATACGCTTGAGGACTGTTTCGTATCGCTCGGCCTCGATAGGGCCGAATTTCGGATAGCGATGGGTCAGTCGATAGATGACATTCTATCCAAACGTTTGTTTCTTATTCGGGAAGAAGATCCCGA
>JBIQHO010000433.1:0-2589 GCA_044508545.1 Bradyrhizobiaceae bacterium
TGGATGGAGAACATCCAGCCGTGGTGCATCTCGCGCCAGCTCTGGTGGGGTCACCAGATTCCGGCCTGGTATGGCCCGGACGGCAAGGTCTTTGTCGCGGAGACCGAGGACGAAGCCGTCGGCCATGCGCTCGGCTATTATGTCGAACAGGGCGTCATCACCGCGGAGCAGGGCGCCGAAATGGCGAGCGATCCGGCGAAACGCGATGGCTTCATCACCCGCGATGAGGATGTGCTCGACACCTGGTTTTCTTCGGCGCTGTGGCCGTTCTCGACGCTCGGCTGGCCGGACGCGACGCCGGAGCTGAAACGCTACTATCCGACCAACGTGCTGGTCACCGGTTTCGACATCATCTTCTTCTGGGTCGCCCGGATGATGATGATGGGTTTCCATTTCATGAAAAAAGCGCCGTTTCCCACGGTCTACATTCACGCGCTCGTTCGCGACGAGAGCGGCGCGAAGATGTCGAAGTCGAAGGGCAACGTGATCGATCCCCTGCATCTGATCGACAAATACGGCGCCGACGCGCTGCGCTTCACGCTCGCGGCGATGGCGGCGCAGGGCCGCGATATCAAGCTGTCGCCGCAGCGGGTCGAGGGCTATCGTAATTTCGCGACCAAGCTCTGGAACGCCTGCCGCTTCGCGGAAATGAACGAGTGCGCCGTTCCCGCCCGGTTCGATCCCACCGCCGCGAAGGAAACGCTCAACCGATGGATCGTTCACGAGACCGCGCGCGCCTCGAGCGAAGTCACCGCGGCCATCGAAAGTTATCGCTTCAACGACGCCGCCGGTGAAATCTACCGCTTTGTCTGGAACGTCTATTGCGACTGGTATCTCGAACTCGCAAAGCCCGTTCTGATCGGCGAGGACGGAGCGGCCAAGTCGGAAACCCGCGCCATGGTCGCGTGGGCGCGCGATGAAATCCTGAAACTTTTGCACCCGTTCATGCCGTTCATCACCGAGGAGTTATGGGCGGTGACATCGGAGCGGACAGAATTGCTGACGCTGTCTCCGTGGCCGGTCAAGGCCGAACTCACCGACCAGCAGCAGGCGCTGCTCGAGGCGGTCGCCTGCGATCCCTATTCCGCGCCGGAGCCGCTTGCCAATCCGTCGAAACCTTATTTCCGCGACGACGCGGCGGAGGCCGAGATCGGCTGGGTGGTCGATCTCGTCACCGCCATCCGCTCGGTTCGCGCCGAGATGAATATTCCGCCTGCGACGCTGACGCCGCTGGTGCTCGCAGGCGCATCCGTCGAGAGCAAGGCGCGGGCAGAGCGTTGGAGCGGCGTCGTCAAGCGAATGTCCCGGCTCGCGGACATCTCATTCGCGGACCGTGCGCCGGCAGGCGCGGTGCAACTGCTGATCCGCGGTGAAGTCGCCGCGCTGCCGCTGAAGGGCGTCATCGATCTCGCCGCCGAGCGGTCACGTCTGGAGAAGGAGATCGCCAAGGCCGATGCCGATATCGTGCGGGTCGACCTGAAGCTCAGCAATGAGAGTTTCATCGCCAATGCGCCTGAAGACATTGTCGAGGATGAAAAGGAAAAGCGGGAAGCAGCAAGCGCGCGCAAGGCGAAGTTCGTCGAGGCGCTGGAGCGTTTGAAGGCTGCTGAGTGAGCGCAACGCGGTCGTCGTCGCTGCGCCCGTTGAGCCTGCTCTGGCTTAGCGGCGTCGGGCTGCGGCTTACGATCCTCGCGGTGCCGCCGGTGCTGGCGGCTATTATTTCGGATCTCGCGCTGTCCGGAACCGAGGTCGGCATTCTCAACGCCATCCCGGTCAGCCTGTTCGCACTGATCGCGGTCCCCGGATCGCTGCTGATCGCTCGCGTCGGCGCTATCAAGGCGTTGGTGGTCGGCCTCCTGGTCGCCAGCGCAGGGTCGGCGCTGCGCGGTTTCGCCATCGATGCGATGACGCTGTTCGCCGCAACCGCGGTGATGGCGGCTGGCGTGGCCCTGATGCAACCGGCGCTGCCGCCGCTGGTGCGGCAATGGGTGCCTCACCGGATCGGTTTCGCCACCGCCGTCTACACCAACGGCTTGCTGTGTGGAGAAATCTTTCCCGTCGTATTCGCGGCAATCGTCGTCCCCTTGCTGGGAGGCGGGTGGCGCGCAAGCCTCGGACTCTGGTCGTTTGCTTCGGCGGCGATCGCACTGGTCGTCTTCATCGCACGCCCGGGCGGGGAGGGCGTAGCGGCCCGGCACGGCCGCTGGATGCCGGACTGGCGCGATCCGCTGCTCTGGAAGGTCGGCCTCGTCGCCAGCGCGAACAACCAGCTTTATTTCTGCACGAACGCATTCCTGCCCGGCCTGCTGCTGCAAACCGGCCATACCGACCTGATCGGGCCGGCGCTGTCGGCGCTCAACCTCGGACAGTTGCCGGGATCGATTCTCCTCATGGTCATCGCAGGTCGGCTGGAGCGGCGGAAGTGGCCGCTCGTCCTCACCGGCGTTCTCGGCCTGTTGGGCGCCGTGGGCGTCGCAACCACCACGAGCTTGTGGGGAATCGTAGGCGCGGCGGCGCTGGTCGGCTGCACCTGCGCCGTGGGCCTGACTCTTGTGCTGACGCTGCCGGCGCTGCTCGTTGCGCCGGAGG
>JBIQHO010000434.1:0-2577 GCA_044508545.1 Bradyrhizobiaceae bacterium
GAACGCATTCCGGAATGACGAAAAGGTGGGACCAGACCGATGGTTAAATTCGCGCTTCCGAGAAACTCAAAGGTGACCGGCGGCAAGACCTGGCCGAAGCCGGAAGGCGCGACCGAAACGCGCGAATTCAAGGTCTATCGCTGGAATCCAGACGACGACAGCAATCCCAGCGTCGACACCTTTTATGTCGACGTCAACGAGTGCGGCCCGAGGGTGCTGGACGGCCTGATCTGGATCAAGGACCATATCGACCCGACCTTGACCTTCCGCCGCTCCTGCCGCGAAGGCGTGTGCGGCTCCTGCGCCATGAACATTAACGGCCAGAATACGCTGGCCTGCACCAAATCGATGCACGACATCGCCGCCGACGCGGTGAAGCTCAGTCCGCTGCCGCACCAGCCCGTTGTGAAGGACCTCGTGCCGGACCTGACGAATTTTTACGCGCAATACGCCTCGATCGAACCGTGGCTGAAGACCACGACGCCGACGCCGCAGAAGGAATGGCGGCAGAGCCGGGAGGACCGCGAAAAGCTCGATGGTCTTTACGAGTGCATCCTGTGCGCCTGCTGTTCGACGGCTTGTCCGAGCTACTGGTGGAACAGCGACCGCTTTCTCGGTCCCGCCGCGCTGCTGCAGGCGGCGCGATGGGTCAGCGATTCGCGCGACGAAGCCACCGGCGAGCGCCTCGACTATCTCGAGGATCCGTTCCGGCTCTATCGTTGCCACACCATCCTGAATTGCACCAAGGCCTGCCCGAAGAACCTGAACCCGGCGGAGGCCATCGCCATGCTGAAGCTGAAGTTGGTCGAGCGGCAGACGTGATAGGTAGCGTGATAACGAGCCGCGCACCACCTCAATCCGTGATCACCATGGCCCAGAACCACCGATAGGGCGATGACGGCTTTGCAACCGATGCGACGCCGACGCGCCGCGCGCCCGGCATCTGAAGGTTGGCGCGATGCCCGCTGCTCTCGGCCCATTGCCTGATCGTTTCGGCGCAAGAGAGAAAGCCGGCCGCGACATTCTCGGCCGCCAGCCGTCGATGGACCGGCGCGATCCGGACCAAGAAATTGCCGTTCACGTCGTGGCTGATCGTTTCCGCCCGCGCCATCGCCGCGGCTTGTTGTCGCGCGATCCGATCGAGTGCCGCATCGGCGCGAACGGCCGACAGTCCATGGGCGCGGCGATAGGCGCTGATCTCGGATGCGCAGCCGCCCGCATGAGCCACGCCGCTCGTGATCATGGCCAACACCGCGACCGCAGCCGGTGAAACGAATTTCATGCGAACGCCCCTCACCTCAAGTTCCATTGTGCGACGTCCCGCTCCGCAACGGGGCTGCGCTGCGGAACATCGCGCCGCATGAACCGTTAGGACCGCAAGAGATCCCGATTTTCCAAGGTCATGGAAATAGCGATCGGCTTATCGCAGAGACACGTTAACCTCGGATGGAGACACGCGATGGATGTTCAACCGACGGAAGTGCCGCCCGTCAAGCCGGGCCGTCCGACGGAGCCACCGCGCGAAGAACCGCCTGGAAGTCCGCAGCCTGGTCCCGACATTCCCCCGCCAGTGCACGAGCCGGACTCGCCTCCCCCACCTCCGCGAGAATTGCCCGGCCAGGCGCCCGAGGAATTGCCGACACCGGCTCCCCCGACTCCGCCCGCCCAACCGCCTGCAACTGATGTGCTCAGGTAGCAACGCGCGCGGCTGCTGACGTAGCATCTGAATGCAACATGAATTCTGCACGCTTTTAACCAGGCACGCTCACAAATAATCGGCCTTCGCCGCCGACCGCCGCCACATTACAGCCGTATCGCTATCCGTTGATCACGTCACCGTCACCATCGGCCAGCAAGCTTGCGCTCGTTGCCGACATTTTTGTTGGGATAAGAAAGATTGTCATGACGAACTTTCGCCTGCTGCTGCTGGCCACGTCGGCTCTCACTGTCGCGTCGCTGACGCCGCCGCCGTCACACGCGCAATCCGCGCCGGTCCAACTCGCGCAGGCTTCCGCGCCAGCCGAACAGAGCGAAGGCGAGCGAAGGCGGAGAGGACAGTCTCCGAACGCCGCGCCGAATCATCAAGCCCCTCCCGGCGCGCCGGCGCGGCCCGCTCCACCTCATGCAGAACCGCCGAGAACGGCGCCGCCTCCGCCCGCTGCAGCACGGCCCGCTCCGCCGACAGCCGAGCGGCCAAGGCCGTCGACACCACCGTCGCACGCAACGCCTCCAGCCGAGCCGCGAGCCGCACCGGCGACGCCTCCAGCAGCCCCGAAGTCCCCCGCACCGCCAACCGCTGCTGCGCCGCCGTCTCCATCGAAGAACGCGCCGCCACCGCCGCCGGCTGCAGCAAAACCGGCGCCGACGCCTGCTCCGACCGCGCAACCACAAACTGCGCCGCCTGCCAACGCTGAGCCAGGCCCGGCGCGACGCGGCGAGGGAAGCCGTAGTGGACCTGGACGCGAGCATACCGGACCTGGCGGACGCGGGGGCCCGCCGACCGGTCGCGGAGGCCAACCGGGCAGCGCAGCACCCGCGCAAACGGCCCCGGCGCCCGGCACGACGCCGGCAGCACCG
>JBIQHO010000024.1:0-20674 GCA_044508545.1 Bradyrhizobiaceae bacterium
GTCATCGCGCGCGCAAAGCCGCCCGCGCTGATGGTGAGCGCCTGGGTCTTGGCGTTGAGGCTGTCCAGCGTACTCGATGCGTCTTCAAAGCTCGTGTCGTCAGTCATTGTGTCCTCCCTTGCGCGGCGTGTCGGGGAACCGCGCCAAAAGATCGTCCATGTCGGTCCGCGCCAGCGGCGCGACGGACGGCTCCCGCACCGCGCGGATCGCCTGCGCCAGTTCGCGCGGCGTCATCCGCCAGAAGGCATCCGGCGCAAGGCGTAACACGCCGAAGCCGAATCCCATCGCGTCCGCCCATGGAAACGGCTTCACCGCGCACCACCGTCATCGAAGGTCGCCGCGATCAGGTCAGCCGCGATTTTGACGAAGCCGGCCACCCCGCCATCGACGGTCATGACCGCGACCTCGTCGTCGGTGATGGCTTCGCCCGCGCCACGCAAGCCCGCACCGATGATGCGGGTCAGATCGCGCGCCGACGGCCGTCCCGACCCGAAACGCTCCGCGAGCGCCACCAGGTCGTCGGCGCCAAATGCGGATTCAAGCTCCGCGAGCGCGCCCAGTGTCAGCACCAGCGTGCGCTGCCGCCCGCCAAGCTCGGCGGCAATCTCGCCGCGATGTCTGTTTGGCATGAAGTAACCTCGTTTTTCCCTCTCCCCTTGCGGGAAAGGGTGGTTTCGACCGAAGTGAGAAACCGCGTGAGGGGAGCGGACGCGGCGCCCCCTCACCCGCCTTCGCTCCGCTCAGGCACCCTCTCCCACAAGGGGGAGGGTAAAACCTCACATCGCCGTAAACGCCAGCGCACCGGCGGATTCGAGTGCGACGTCGAACGTCACCTCGCCATTGTGCTCGCCGGCGAATTCGAGACTGGCGATCTGGAACGGGCCTTCGATGGTGCCGAAATCCGGCACCACGACCTGGCAATCGTTGATCGCGCCGTTGAAGAACGCCTGCCGCACCAGCGCGTCCGACGCCGCATCCTTGAACAGGCCGCGGCCCGACAGCGAGGCGCGCTTGACGCCGGCGCCGGCCAGCAATTCGCGCCAGCGATCGGTCGACTCCGCGTTGGTGATATCGACGATCTCGGCGTTGAACGCGATCCTGCGGCTGCGCAATCCCGCCACCGTGACGAAGCTCGCGCCGTCGCTCATCTTCAACAACAGGTCCTTGCCCTTTTGTGCGCCCATGACGGCTCCTTGATTCTAGGTTGTCGGTTCGGTCACGGCGCGGAATCGCACCAGCGCGTGATAGGTGCGGCCGTCGGACTCGCGGCGGATATCCGCGACCGCGAAGCGGAAGTTGACCAGCCGGTGGCCGGTGAGCGTGAGCGGCGCGTCGTCGAGCGCCTGCAGCACCGCGCCGGCGATGAGATGGGCCTCGCTTTGCCCGCCCTGGCGCGAGCGCGCATGCAGCGTGATCTGGTGCTCCTGTGTCGGCCCGTCGTCGACCGACGCATCGGTGACGCGGGCCTCGCCGATGCTGACATAGGGCAACAGCGCGCCGCGCGGCGGCTCGTCATAGACCCGCTTGCCGCCGAGCGCGGCATGAAGCCCGCTGTCGGCAGCGAGCGCATCGTGCACGGCGGCGCGAAGCGCTGAATTGGCGCTGGTCATCGTGATGTCCTTTCCGAGTATGCGAAAGCGGTCACAACACCTGCACGCGATAGCTCGCGATCATGGCGCTGACGCTGGCCGGCATCATTGCGACGCTCTGGCCGATCGCGATCAGGCCGCGGTTCTCGTACCAGTGCGCCACCAGCGTCCGCACCGCATGGCGCAGCGCGTCCGGCACGTCGGTCGCACCCGTGCCGAAGCCGATCTCGACATCGAGTTCGATGCCGGCGGTCGCGCGTCCCGGCGCCGGCAGCCCCCACGTCGATGGCGCGATCACGCCGGCCGTCCTATCGAGGACGAATGTTTCGGCATCGACGACCGAGGCATTGCCCGCGGAATCATAGATCCGCGCGGCGACGAGCGTCCGCAGCGGGCCGCGGCCTAATCTGATGCACCCGTCCTTCGGCCACCGGTCCAGCACGAAGCGCCAGGTCTGCGCGATCAGGGCGCAACGCGTCATGGCTTCGACATGGCTGCGCGCCGCCGCGATCAGCGAGGCGATCACGGTGTCGTCGTCATCGTTCTCGGCGCGCAGGAAGCTCTTGGCCTCTGCGACCGACCACGGTTCGATCGCAGGCCCGCTCAAAAGTATCGACGGCATATTTGTGCCTTTCCTGTGCTTGATGAATACGCCAGTCGGCTTGCTTCACCTCTCCCGTCGGGAGAGGCCGGGTCTGCTCGTCCGTGCAATCGCGCGGAGCGCACGGCGGCGAGGGCTACGGCTTGGCGAGAGACAATGCCCCCTCAACCCATCTCTTTTTGCGAGAGGAAGCCTGTTGCTTAACCAGTTGACAGCCGCGCCACGCGATGGCTGACATCGCTCCATGATTCATAAATGTATTCGCCTGGCTGTGGCCGCGACGGTCCTGACGCTGATGCAGCCCTCATTCGCCATGGTCGGCGGCGGCAGCGCGCCCTCGCCCGTTGCGGCAGGCGCGGTCGTCACCATCGTCGGCTCGCACGGCAACTCCTGCACCGGCACGCTGATCGCGCGCGATGTCGTTCTCACCGCGGCGCACTGCATCGCGCCCGGGACCACCACCAAGATAGTCGACTACAAGAGCCAGCCGCCGCGCCTGCTCGATATCCGGCGCACCGCCGTTCATCCGCAGTTCGACATGCAGAGCCTGCTCGCGCATCGCGCCACTGCCGACGTCGCGCTGCTGCAACTCGCCTCGCCGCTCGCCGCGCAGCCCGCCACGCTCGGCGGCGCGCTGATGCCGATCACGGCCGGAATGCGTCTCACCGTCGTCGGCATGGGCGTCGCGGTCGTGGGTGACGGCCGCAGCGGCGGCGTGGCGCGCGCCGCAAGTCTGGCCGTCACGGGACGACCCGGCACCCTGCAGATCCGCCTGGTCGATCCTTCAACCAACAACACACGAGCCGGCCTCGGCGCCTGCACCGGCGATTCCGGCGCGCCGGCGTTTCTCGATTCAAGCGGTGGCGCCGTCATCGCCGGCGTGGTGAGCTGGTCGACGGGGCCTAACAACGCCTCGGGCTGCGGCGGCCTCACCGGCGTCACGCCGCTCGCGCTCTACCGCGACTGGATTTTGAAAACGGCGCGAAGCTGGGGCGCGGGGATTTAGGGAGTGCCGGTTTACTCTGGCTTTATTCCCGTCAGCTTCAAATCGCCATCCATGATGGCAAGCGCCATCCCGGCGTCGCCGGCCTGAGGCATCCAGTGACTCTCCGCGATAGCCTCGATTTGCCGGCGAGCCTCGACGGGCAAAACCTCGCGCGTGTGTATCGCGGCCTTGAGCCTGACCTGCATGTTGGGATGCTGGTAAAGAGATGCAAGCACCCGTCGCTGATCGCCCGGGCGTCCTTTCAATTCTTCCAAGACTTCCAGCATTCGATCAAAGAGACGATTGAATTTTGTGAGTTCGTGGCCGAGAAGCGCATCATCCTGTGCGGCAGTGATTGCCGCAAATCGACCCACCAGTTGATCGACAGACATCGTATCGAGTCTGATTTTCCTGAAGATCATGGCTTGAGAACCTCGAACATGACTAATGCACCGAGACCGACCTTCCGGCGTTCTTCCCAACTCTTATCGCGCAGATATAACAAGGTTTGTTTCTGTCATCTCTCACTTCGGGATGTAGCTGCCCTCATCGAGCCTTCTGATAGCAGTCGCAGCCTCTCCGTTCTGGGGCTCGATGCCGGATTCGCGGATACTTTCAAGAACACGGCGAGCTGGATCCGGATAGAGTGCGAGAAGCGAACGCGCCGCCGCCAAACGAACCTGAACGTTCGAATGTGAAAGCAACGGTAACAGCGCCCTCCGCTGATCGCCAGGCATTTCCCGGAGTTCTTTCCTGATACGATCCATCTTCGCGAATAGTCGATTGTATTTAGCATTATCGACCACATAGATCGCGTGATATTGCGCGATGCCGATCTCGACGAACTGCGCGACGAGATTTCGCAATCGGGCATGGTCGGGCTGATCGGTGGGAATCATTGAAGCACCCCTTTGTCCCTCAGGATCTTCAACCCCTCTTGCATCTGCTCATCCCAACTTCTGCCGCGAAGATAGTCACGAGGTGACAGACCGCCGTAATCTATATTGGCCCTGGAATAGTAACCGTTGATGTCCAGATGCTTCACGGCAGGAATCCGCACCGTATTCTCGGCACTGTCAATCCGCACGCTCCCGAATTGCAGCCTGTTTTGCGCGAACTGACCGACGATATGATGATCCTCGTAGCCAGCCTCGGGAGGCATTCGAGCGCGCGCTTGGAGTTCTTCCAGCGGAGCCGGAGGATCATTAGCAGTTTTGATCATATCGGTCAGGCGTTTCAATTCCTCAGCCTGATCCAGTGCTCCGAGGAAGATGTCCGCCGCCGGCGACAGGCGGCCGACGACACGCAGCCACCTGACAGCTTGACGAACAAACTTCATCCGTCCTTCGGTGGTCTCGGGCCTTTTCGGCGGAATCGGCGGAGGACCGTCATCCGGCCGCCAATCGCCGGCAAGCTGCACGCCATCGACGGTGTTGTCGCGCGGCGTGATCTGAAAGAGGCCGAGACTGCCTCCTCCTGCGCCGTCGTCCGTCCACTGACCGCCGTCCGGATTGCCGGCCGGCACGCGCGGCTGGTCCGGACTGTATTTGCGCGCCAGCGCAGGAAAGGCTTTGGCGATATCCGCGCCGGGCGGAAGAAACCGCGCGGCGTCGGGACGAACCCAGCGCGCCGCATCCGGCCGCAGCCACCGCGATTGCTGATGGCGCAGCCAGGCGTCACGATGCGATGGCATAAAAATATATCCTTGAGGAACGACACGCGTTGGAAAGCGAAACGGCGTGCTGGAAATCGCGCCGTTCCATTCTTCTTTGAAAGAAGGATGGCCGGATCATCTGGCGCGAAGATCCGCTTCGCGCTTCTGTCCGGCCATGACCACCTTTTATTCGGCTTACTATCGGCCAGCTCAGCTCGCCGCGAACTTCATCAGCTTGATGGCGTCGAAGTCCTGCACCCCGCCGCCGACGCGCTTGGTGGTATAGAACAGCACGTAGGGTTTCGCGGAGTAAGGATCGCGCAGCACACGCACGCCGGCGCGGTCGACCACGAGGTAGCCGCGGCGGAAGTCGCCGAACGCGATCGACAGCGAATTCGTCGCGACATCCGGCATGTCCTCGGCCTCGACCAGCGGGAACGTCATCAGCGACGCGCGCCCGCCAGCCTGCGCCGGCGGCTGCCACAGATAGGCTCCGCCGGTATCCTTGAACTTGCGGATCGCGGCTTGGGTCTTGCGGTTCATGATGAAAGCGGCATTCTGGCGATAGCCGGCCTTCAGCGCATAGACCAGATCGACCAGCGCATCGGAGGGGTTCGACGTCGCGAACCCGCCGGCGAGGCCGCTGGGAACATAGCCGAGCTTGCCCCACACCCATGAACCGTTGGCCACGGTGTCGGATTGCAGGAAGCCTTTCGGCTTGTTGGTGCCGTCGCCGTTGACGAAGGCCGCGCCTTCCTGCACCGCGAAGGTCAGTTCGACCTCCTGCGCGATCCACTCGTCGATATTGACGGCGCTGTCATCGAGCAGCGTCGCGGTCGCCGCCGGCATGGC
Source organism: Bradyrhizobiaceae bacterium (assembly GCA_044508545.1). GTDB lineage: Bacteria > Pseudomonadota > Alphaproteobacteria > Rhizobiales > Xanthobacteraceae > Nitrobacter. The sequence goes on from JBIQHO010000024.1 coordinate 5,682, forward strand.
GTAAAGCTCCATCGCCGGGAAGCTCAGCGCGTCCAGGGTCGGCGATGTGGTTTGCGTGCGCGAGTCGGTCTCGCCGACCCAGCCGGTGGCGGGCCCCGCGGTCATGAACGGCTTCTTGTAGACATTGCCCGAGATGGTGCGCACCGATGCGAGCGCGCGGATCGGCGAGATCGCCGCCAGCCGCTCGCCGATGCTCTGTTCGAGTTCGACCGGCACCAGATAGCCGCCGTCGGGGTTGGATCCGCCCGACATCGCCTTGGTCTCCAGGTCCCGCAGGGCACCCGCCTCACCGCCGCGCACATAGGCCTCGAACGCGCTTTTGTGCTCGCGCGACGCCGCATCGCTGGCGATGCGGCCGCGGCCTTCGAGCGCCGGACGGGCGTGCTTCAGCGCCAGTTCATCCATGCGCTTGTGCTGCGCATCGAGCGCGGCGTTGATGCGATCGACCTTTTCCTCCAGCAGCACATCGCCGCGCTTCTTCTCGAGCCGCGCCAGGCGCTCGTCATTGGCCGCCTTGAATTCCTCGAAGGTGACGCGGAAGTCGTCATAGTCGCCGCGGGCGGCGACGCCGGATTTGTGTTCTGGTGCGGTGTCGGTGATATCGTAGTCCATTCATAGTCTCCTCGGTGGTGGTTGGTTTCGCGGCTATGTCACCCAAGACTTGTGCGTGACACTGCGCTAGAATGGCTTCCCGCAACGAGAGCATCGTCGAGGCGAACCATGCGCTTTCTGATCTTTGTCTGGATAACTCTCGCCGTCGCCGCCGCAGGCAGCGCGTGGTATGCGATGGAGCCATCGCGGCGCGGCCCGGCCCGGTTCTGGATCGGCGTCTGCGCAGTGCTGCTGGCGGCGTTCGCGATTTCCTTCGTGATGCTGGGCGGCAGCACCGAAAAATCGCTGCTGTCGATCTCGCTCTATTTCCTGAACTGGGGCATGGCGGCCGGCGGCGCGGCGATCTGCGCCGGCGTCATAGCCGGCCTCTCGCTGGCGCTGGCCTACAAGCGGTGAGAGATATCGGCATCAGCCGGGTGAACGCCGCGTCCAGCAGCGCTCTCTCGATATGGCCGGGATCATGCTCCAGCGTCAGCCGGGCCGCTTCACGTCCTGCGCGCGCAAGAATTCGATCAGGGCCGCAAACTGATCCTCGGTCTCGAGGTAGTAAAAGTCTTGATCGGGATAGCGCTTCGTCGGGACCACAGGCTTACCGGCCAGGCGGCGCAGGAAGGCAACGCCATCCTTGAACTCGGCCTCGTGCCGCCACTGCAACACCGTGCAGGCACCATCGAAAGCAGAATAAACTTCAACGCTATATCGGGATGTCATGGCTTTTATCGCCTGCGATCAGGGTTGGTCGGGAATACTCTATCGAAACCAGCCGTGCGAACGCCGCATCTAGCGGCCCCCGCGTTTCCCGTGCAGTCCCGTGCCGGAATTTCATCAGGCACGCCGCTCCTATTCGATCGAGTCTCGGATCAGCGTCAGCACCCCGCGTATGTCGTAAAAGAAGTAGTCGGGCCCGGCATCGTTCCATATCCGCTGCAACTCGGCGTCCGTAGGGTTTTGCGCGAGCAATTCCTGCAGGAAGTTCTTGACGACCGCCCGCTGCTGTTTGTTCAAATACTCCAGGGCAAACACAATCCACTCTTCTATGGTGGAGACTTCCTCGTCGCTGCCCTGATAGAAGCATTCGACCAAGCGGTGGAACTCTTTCGGAACCAACATGACCTCTCCTTGCTATTTGCTAGGTTCGTTTCTGGGATAGGCCGGCAACATCCTGAAAGCTCACACCTAGTCGGGCCGCTTCACTCCCTGCGCGCTTCTGAACTCCATCAAGGCCACGAACTGATCCTCGGTCTCGAGATAATAGGAATCCGGTTGGTCGGGATAGCGCTTCGTCGGGACCACAGGCTTACCGGCCAGGCGGCGCAGGAAGGCAACGCCATCCTTGAACTCGGCCTCGTGCCGCCACTGCAACACCGTGCAGGCACCATCGAAAGCAGAATAAACTTCAACGCTATATCGGGATGTCATGGCTTTTATCGCCTGCGATCAGGGTTGGTCGGGAATACTCTATCGAAACCAGCCGTGCGAACGCCGCATCTAGCGGCCCCCGCGTTTCCCGTGCAGTCCCGTGCCGGAATTTCATCAGGCACGCCGCTCCTATTCGATCGCATCCCGGATCAGCGTCAATACCCCGCGTATGTCGTAAAAGAAGTAGTTGCCCTCGGCATCGTTCCATATCCGCTGCAACTCGGCGTCCGTAAGGTCTTGCGCGAGCAATTCCTGCAGAAAGCGCTTGACGACCGCTTGATCCTGTTTGTTCGAACATCTCAGGGCCCGCGCAATCCACTCGTCCATCGTGGAGATTCCCTCGTCGCTGCCCTGATAGAAGCATTGGACCAAGCGGTCGAACTCTTTTGGAACCAACATGACCTCTCCTTGCTATTTGCTAGGTTCGTTTCTGGGAAAGGCCGTTATCACGCTGAAACCCCTGGCAGCGCGTGGATCGTGTACGATAGATACGCCGACCCCATAGGTGTCTCGGAGGTAAGGCGCCGCATCGATGTCTCCCCTGAAAGCCTCGCGGCCGGTCTTGTAGCCAAAACGGTAGATTATAAAGTCTTTTGCTACCTGCCCAGTCGCCACGGCCTCAACCTGATCGCGATTCCGCTCAAGCGTCCGGTTGACGAAATCGTTTGCACTTTCCATGGAGGCGAAAGATCCGTTAATCTTGCGGGCATATCTATATATACCGGAATCACCACGATCGATCGTCGTGCTCGCCAGCAGTTCTTCATCCGTTTTGCCGACATGCTCGCGCAAGGCGTGGCCGCCTCGCGCTTCCTCCTCCCGCAGGTCGACCGGTCGCTTGTCCAGGTTTTGCGCATACTGCTCATACGGGCGTATCCCCTCAGGGTCGGCATCCGACAGAACACGCGGGTCGTTGATGCCGCCGCCGCCATCGGTTCACTGCCCGCCGTCCGGATTGCCCGCCGGCACGCGCGGTTGGTCCGGGTTGAACTTGCGTTGAAGCGCGGGAAAGACGTCATGAGGATCGGTGCCGGGAATAAGAAATCGCGCGGCATCGGGTCTGATCCATCTATAGGCATCGGGCCGCAGCCAGCGCGCGCGCTGCGCGGCCTCGAATGCACTTTCACGACTTGCCATCAGCGTGCTCCCGCGATCTGCGCGCGCGCCGCACCTTGCAGCGCCACGCGTCGTCCTTCCCTGCCGCGCAGCGACGCCACCACCGGGCGCGGGCGGAGCCGCGGCGCCGGTTCATCCGCGGCCTCCGTCATGCTCCGCCGGCCGCGTTCGGCCTGTGTCCGCACGCGCGAGCGCGGCGACGGGGGCGTCGCCTGCTTCACCGCGCGGACACGCGCTCCCGCCAATAGCGGGAAGGTGACGATGGAAATTTCCCACAGGTCGACCTGATAGAGTTTGCGCACCCGCGTCTGCGGCTCGATCCGGCCGCGCACGGTGCGATAGCCGATCGACAGCCCGTCGACCGCGCCGGCCTCGACCAGCGCCAGCAGTTCGCGCGCCCGCGTCACGTCGGGGATCAGCTATCAGGACTCAACTATGGATCGGGAAACGTCTCCGGCGGCAGATCGCTGCTTGCGATCCATTCGATGCCGGTCGGCAGCTCACCGTCGGTCTCGATGAATTCCTTCACTGCCTTCCATGCAACAGGGAACGGCACGAACAGCCCCACCGACAACGGTGTGCCATGCAGGGACCGCACGAATTCGCCGAGACGGCTAAGATCGCCTTTGGAATAGAGGGTCTGCTTGCGCTGGATACGGCCATCCCATTTGTCGTATTGCAAATAGACGCCAAGGTCGCGATTACCGGTCATGTCGAGATTGACCGTAACCTGGTCATGACGAGCCAAGTTATCGGTGCCGTACAGACCTTCTGCACTCAGTCCCCAACTATCGTTACCTCCGGCATACGACCATTCGTGCCCCTTCGGAGCGAGAAAGAAACGCGCAAGCTCACCCGATGAAGGCCAATCGCTCGCGCGGGTGGAATCGAAGTATATACGCTTTCTCATCTGGAGTGCCTATTCAAGCCAATAGCCATTCCGCATCGTACTTCTCGCGCCATTCGCCGTATTTATGAATGTCACAGTCGGATTTCCAAGCTCCAAGCCCAGCAAAGGTAAAACGCGATCACAGCTTCGACACAGCTCGCGGTCAACCTGTACTTCGAAAATCTTATTCGTCAACGGACCTTCCTTTGCAGCTCTCATGAGAATCGTAGCCTCAGCATGGTAGAGAGCATCGTTCGGCCTTTGTCCGATATTATCGAACCTCATTACATCGGGATATTTGTTGACCAAACTCCACCGCCACCCATCAGCCTCAAAACGATCAGCCGAGCTATATCCCGGCGATCCGGAATTTACGCCAAAATACAGCTTTCCATCGATTTCAGCGGCAGCAACCGTACCATTGCCTGCCGGCCAAGAAGGCTGCCCGAATAGATTGGGCTCATTGTTGATGGTGCGATAGATGTTGATCCAGCCCTGCCCGTCGAACGGGCGCATTGACGGCACACTCTGGCGCGGCGGATCAAGTGGCGGACCCAGATTGCCGCCGATCCCGGATCGAACCTGATCGAGATGCGCCTCGGATTCCCTGGCGCGCGCTTCGGCCTCCGCGATGGCGCCTTCGATGCTGCCCGGCCGTGTCAGGCTCGATTAGCGCGGCTTCCAGTCCGGATCATACTGACGAATTTGCGCCAACGCACTGCTGCTGCGCGCCATCGCCTGGTCGAGCAACGACTGTTGCCGAGCGGATGCTCCTGGAAAGACATCGCCGACCGAACCGCCACCACGCCGGCCGCCGCCGACCTCACGCAAGTTTGCTGCCAGGTCGTCGTCCGTAGCGGCCGGAATCGGCTTGATCAGATCGCTTAAGGTCCCGGGCGCGCTTCCCCAATCATCGGTCCAGCGTCCGCCGCCTGGTTGACCCGCCGGAATCCGCGGCTGGTCGGGGCGGAATTTGCGGGCGAGCGTCGGAAATACATCGGCGAGCTTCATGCCCGGCTTCAGAAATCGCGCAGCATCGGGTCTGATCCATCTGTGGGCATCGGGGCCGCATCCAGCGCGCGCGCTGCGCCTTGCAGCGCCACGCGCCGTCCTTCCCTGGCGCGCAGCGACGCCACCACCGGGCGCGGGCGGAGCCGCGGCGCCGGTTCATCCGCGGCCTCCGTCATGCTCCGCCGGCCGCGTTCGGCCTGTGTCCGCACGCGCGAGCGCGGCGACGGGGGCGTCGCCTGCTTCACCGCGCGGACACGCGCTCCCGCCAATAGCGGGAAGGTGACGATGGAAATTTCCCACAGGTCGACCTGATAGAGTTTGCGCACCCGCGTCTGCGGCTCGATCCGGCCGCGCACGGTGCGATAGCCGATCGACAGCCCGTCGACCGCGCCGGCTTCGACCAGCGCGAGCAGTTCGCGCGCCCGCGTCACGTCGGGGATCAATTTCCCCCGCGCCCACAGCCCGCGAAAATCCTCGCGCAGTTCGAGCCAGATGCCGACCGGCTCGGCGGGATCGTGCTGGAACAGCATCGGGACCTTGCGCAGGCCGCGCGCTTTAAGCGTATGCGCGAACGCACCCGGCATCACCATGTCGCGCGCCTGGTCGATCTCGCCGAACAGGCTGGCATAGCCTTCCACCGTGCCGTCGCCGGAAAACGACAGACGCGACACGGACGACAACGGGGCGTGCATGATCGACCTCGCGGAATGGGCGGGGGAACGGATTGATGAAATTCGAAACGACGTGTCGTGCCTGCCGCGCGCCGCTTGTGGCGGACGCTACCTGGCGATGCTCAGCTCTTGCGGCTGCGCTTCGTCGGCTTGCGCCGCGCCGCCGGCTTCGGACGCGACGATTTCCCGGCCGGCGCCTCGCGCTGCGCTCGATCGAGATGGGCGAGGAATTCGCGGAACACGGTGAGATGATCCCGCGAGGATTTGGTCTCGGTGCTGAACGAGCGCAGCACGCTGTGAAGGTTGTCCATCAATCTTGATCCTTGTCGAAGGTTAAGGCGCGGCGTTGCGCCTTGCGATTGAAACGCTGCAGTTCACGGACGAAATCGTCGAAGCGACGCGAGGCGGCCGACAGTTCGCGTAGCGCGAACAAAAGGCCGGCGCTGGCGGCGCTCGCCCACAGGAACAGCGCGAGATGCGCGAGGTCGCCGCGCTCTGCGAAGATGCGGATGAGGTCGGACATCGCTTCTCCCAAAGCAGCTGTCTGCCGGACGCGGTGCGGCGCGCGGCTCCGCCGCGTTGCATCGCGCTCGTGGTCACGCCCCTACTCCAATCGGTCGCCGCCCTCGATCGGCGCGTAGCCGACCGCCTCGCGCTTCTCGTTGAGCGTGAGAAACGCCGCGTTGCTGACGCGCTCCCACAATGCTGCGCGATCGGCGGCAAGCGCGTCGATCCTGTCGGCGTCCACCACGATGCGGACGCTCTCACCGAATTGCGGCGACAGCCACTGCGCGAACGAATTACCGAGACGCGACGCCAGCGGCAGCACGGTCTGGCGGAAGAAGCAGCGGTTGGCCTCCTGGAAATTCGCGTAAGTATTGTCGCCGGGAATGCCGAGCACCATCGGCGGCACGCCGAAGGCAAGCGCGATCTCGCGCGCGGCGGTGTGCTTGGCCTCCAGGAAATCCATGTCCTTCGGCGTCAGCGACATCGCCTTCCAGTCGAGCCCGCCTTCGAGCAACAGCGGCCGCCCCGCATTCACCGCACCCTGATAGGTGTCCGTGAGTTCGCGCTTCAGCCGGTCGAACTGCGAATCCGAGAGCACCGCGCCTTCTGGGCCGGAATAGACCAGCGCGCCTGAGGGGCGCGCGGCATTGTCGAGCAGCGCCTTGTTCCACGTCGATCCGGCGTTGTGAGTATCGATCGCAACCGCCGCCGGCTCGATCGGCGCGAGGCCATAATGATCGTCGAGCGGATGAAAAAATGTCAGGTGCAGGATCGGCGGCACCGCGGACGATGCCTGATCGAAGCGGATGCTGCGGCCGCCGACCGCGTATTCATAGGCTTCCGCCCAGCCATCGGCGCCGGGCACCACCTTCATGCGATCGGGCCGCAGCGCATAAAGCTCGCGCAACCTCCCGTCGAGCGCGACCGCTTCGACATAAGCATTGCCTGACAGCAGAAGATGCGACACCAGCATCTCGAGGAACGCGCCGCCGTCCTGCCGTGCGTTCGGCCGCGCAAGCAGCAGCGACAGCGGATGCGCCTCGCGCTCCTGCGCGCCCTCGAATACGAGGTAGCTGCACGAGGCCACGTTCTCCGCGATCAGCCGCACGGCGCGATGCACGATGGCGTTGTTGAGATAGCCTTCGCGCGCCAGCGCAGCATAGTCGCGCGGTGTCCAGCGCGCGCGGCCGCCGCTCTCGAATGCAAGCAGCTTCGCCGTACGGCTGGCTTTTGTTTCGGGCGGGGCAAGAAAAGTTTTAAAACGATCGAACATCTACGACCCTTTCTTCACCTCTCCCCGCCAGCGGGGAGAGGTCGGAAACTGAGCGAAGCGAAGATTCCGGGTGAGGGGCTCGGGCAGCCAAGCAAGGCCCCTCACCCCGACCCTCTCCCCGCACGCGGGGAGAGGGAGCGCCGGTTCTACAATCCCCTCACCCGCGGCTGGGCGCGCGGCGCCAGCGCCAGCGACGTCACAGCCCACACCAGCGCATCGAGCCGGTCCGGTGAGCGCCCTGACGACAGGCCCGACAGGGCGAAGTCGCACATCTCGTCTTCCAGCGCGGCGAAGCTGCCGGCGTGACGAACGCGGCCCTGCTCATAAAGCGTCGCCACCGGTTCGGCGCGCAGCCACTTGCCGCGCGTTGCGCGCACCGGGATGACGGGCACCGCGGCATCCACCTCCGCGATCACGGACTTCACCATGTCGCCGCCCTGGTTGACTTCCGCCACCAGCGCATCAGCCTCGCACCGCCGCCACAGCGCGATCGCCTTCGCCGCCCATAACGCCGGCGTCGCGCCCGCCACCGTCTCGTCGGCGATCACATAAACGATGCCGCCTTCGGCCAGCCCCGCCGCCACGATGCCGCAGGCGTCAGCGCGCTTGCCGGAGGTCGCCGGCGGATCGACCGCGACCACGACGCGCTGCATCGGCGGCGCCTCGCGCACGCGGCACGTCTCAAGCAACGCGCGCGACCACAGCGCGTCGGGACGATCCTCGATGATCTCGCCGTCGAGTTCCTGACGCCCAAGCCGCGTTCCGGCGTAGCGCGCCATCACGCCTTGCAGAAAGGTCGGCGCCAGGTTGAAGGCGTTGGCCTGCGTCGGCGCGCGCGTGACCACGCTCGCCGCATCATTCATCAGGCGTTTCAGAAGCGCGGTCGGCCGCGGCGTCGTCGTAATCAACTGACGCGGCTGCGAGCCGAGCCGCAGGCCGAACTGCAGCATGTCGAACGCCGCTTCGGCGTAGCGCCACTTCGCCATCTCGTCGGACCAGGCGCAGCCGAATTGCGGTCCGCGCAGGCTTTCCGGATCATCAGCGGAAAAAGCCTGCGCCACCGCGCCGTTGCTCCATTCCAGCCGCTTGCGCGAGGGCGACCATGACGGCCGCTCGTGGGCGGCGTGAACCGCGAGCAACCCGGAAACGCCTTCGATCATCACCTCGCGCACGTCGTGTTCGGTTTCCCCGACCAGCGCGATGCGCGACACCGCCTCGCTCGCGAACGGCGGCAGGCCGAGCGCCTGCGCGCGAATCCATTCGGCCCCGGCGCGGGTCTTGCCGGCGCCGCGGCCACCGATCATCAGCCAGATCAGCCAGGGCGCGCCGTTCGGTGCGAGCTGCGGGGGACGCTGATGCTCGTGCGCGAAGATATCCCACTGCCGGGCGAGAAACCCCAGTTCCGCCTCACTCATGCTCTCCAGCAGCAGTTGCCGCTGGCGCAGCGACCACCTGCTCCAGTCGGCGCGAAAGCGCGCGCCGGAACTCGTCGAGATCGCGGGGCACGGCGTCGTCATCGGCGGGCTTCACCTTCTCCTCACTGGCGCGCAGCCGCGTCACTTCGCCAAGCGTGCGTGCAAGACTCGCAAGCGTGCGGGCGCGTCGCTCCGCCTCGGTGCGCTGCTGCGGCTTCAGATGACTGCCGCCGACGATGACTTCGATCAGCGACAGTTCGCGCTCGATCGCGCGCGTCACCCGTTCGATCAGCAGCGCGCCGCTCGCGGGCGGCGGATCGTCGACCCGCTCGACCGCCGTGCGCTTGACGCGCGGGCTCGGTTCATCCTTGCGCCGAACGGCCCTGCGCCGCGCGCGCTGCCGGCTCAATCCGGCTTTTGCTGCTTCGTCGTGTTCATCGACAGGAACCACCTCGTCATCGACGAAGCGCGTGGTGGCGGCCATCGTCGCCTTGCGCGCGGCCGCGGCCTTGCCAGGCTTCGCGTCGGCCCGATTTTGCTTGAGGGTTTTCGCGGCGCTTGCGGGCGTGATCGGCTTCTTGCGAGACGCTTTCTTCATTGCGGGGGATGAAGATTTTTTCGAAGCGGTTCGCTTTGCAGGCCCGGCCGCGGATGTTTTCGTTCGCGACGCAACGCGAGCAGCCGCCGGCGTTCGTGCCGGTGCGGCAGGTCGCGTCACTACCATGATGTCGAAAACCCTCTGGTGGCGGAACGATATGGCCGATGAAACCAGCTTCCGATTTCCTCGGAAGCGGAACGTAATTCTCTGGAAGACCGAACCGGATCCCCGCCCGGGATCAGCACAGCGAGACCGCGGCGCGCCGAAGCGATCCGGAGAGCCTCGGATGAGAACCTCGTTTTCCGGCGCAACTGTGGAGCATGGCGTAAACCTACCCCGGCAGCGTCACGCTGTCAAGGTATATTTTCCTAGGAATGTTTGCCGCACCCATTGGTCTTTTCGAGCACCCGAAAGCGGTTCGAGCGAAGTGGAATCCGGTTCGCGTGAAGAAGCGCGTCAAAATCCTGGAGCTCGCTTCTCATTCCATGAGCAGCGAACGAACTTTGCTGGCCTGCCGCGTTACTTCAGCCGCTCGTTCACCGTGACGAAGCGATCGTTCATCGAACTGCCGATGCTGTTGACCGCGGTGATGACGACGATGCTGATGCCGCCGGCAATCAGCGCATATTCGATCGCGGTCGCACCCGACTCGTCGCGCAAGAAATCCGATGCAATCTTTGCAATGAAGCGCACTGCCAACTCCGATCGATCGATGCGCAACTTCGCGCGTGGCTGAAAACCGAAGTCTACGCGCGAATGATTGCACAGACCCTTAAGCGATACCCTCAATGAATGCTTAAATCGAACGGTGAAATTCTATCGGTTCGATCACGCCGCCGGACCGGCGAGCGGCCGCTCCTCCATCAACACCAAAAGCAGCGACGCCCCCGCAAGCATCGCCGCGGCGGCGGCGAACACATAGCGGAACGCCGTGGTCAGGTCGGACGCGGAGATCGCACTGGCCTGATGGCCGCCATGACCAATCGAGACGTCCACACCCGGCGCCAGCAGCAGGATGGCGGCGAAGCCGGCGACGGCGAACGAGGAGGCCAGCGCGCGGAAGAAATTCATCGCGCCGGTGACGGTGCCCACCTGCGGGCGCGCCACCGCATTCTGCAGCGACACCACGGTGACGGGAAATATGGTGCCGAGGCCGAAGGCGAACAGCGAAAGCAGCACCAGCAGCGCCCAGAGCGGCGTCACGAACAACGCCGGGATCGCCGCCACCACGGCGGCAAATGATGTCCCGATGATCGCGACCCGCTTGTAGTGGACCGCACGCATCATGGTGCGGCCGGCAAGCGCCGCGCCTCCGGTGGAGACGGCGGCGATCGGAATCAGCGCCAGCCCGGATTGGGTGGCGTCGAGATGGTGGACCACCTGATAGTACAGCGGCAGATGCACGGTGAGCCCGATGATGGCGCCGAGCCCGAGGCCGCCCGCCGCCATCGCGTAGGGAACGACGGGGCCGCCGATCAGCGACAACGGCAGGAACGGTTCCGAGGTCGCGCGCGCGTGCCGGACAAAGCCCGCGGCGAGCACGAGCGCGAGCACGAGCATGGCGGCGATCGCCGGCGACAGCCAGGCAAAGCGGTTGCCGCCCCATGTCAGCACCAGCATGAACACCACGGCGGACGCCATCAGCAGCGCTCCGCCGATCCAGTCCACCTTGCGGCGGTGGAACACCGGGATCTTTCCCATCCTCGGCAGCAGCAGCGCCAGCGCGATGACGCCGAGCGGCACGTTGATCCAGAAGATCATCGACCAGTGAAGGTGCTCGGCGAACACGCCGCCCAGCACCGGGCCGGCGATGCCGGCCGCGGTCCACACGCCGCTGAAATAGGCCTGGTACTGGCCGCGCTCGCGCGGACTCACCACGTCGGAGATCACCGTCTGCACCACCGGCAGGATGCCGCCGCCGCCAAGTCCCTGAACCCCGCGCGCGACGATCAGCGTCGTCATGTTCGGCGCCAGCGCGCACAGGACCGAGCCCGCAACGAACAGGCCGAGCGCGGTGACGATCATCGCGCGGCGTCCGTAGATGTCACTCAGCGTGCCGAACACCGGCGCGACCGCGGTGGACGCCAGCAGGTACGCCGTGATGATCCATGACAGGGCGGTGACATCGCGGAACTGGCGGCCGATGGTCGGCAGCGCGGTCGCGACGATGGTCTGGTCGAGCGCGGCAAGGAACATGGTCAGCATGAGACTGACCATAATGGTGCGAACCTCGCTCCGGCTTAGCGGAACGGGCGGCGCGGTCCGCGGCGCATCGGAGCCGCCGGCGGAACCGGCCGCGGCGGTGCGGGAGTTGTTGGCGGCCGAAAGCGGAGACACCGGAGTCCGTCCGGGCTGATCGAGCTTGTTCATGCGAAGGGGAACAAATTTTCCGCTGAAAATGGCAAAAGGCAAAACGACGCAAAGCAAAACGACGCAAAGGAAGGCAGAGGACGAATCACTGCGTCATCTCATGACGGCGTCACCTTATTTCGCCTGTGGTGACACCATAACCCGGGCGGTCAGGTTCGGACAGCGCGGCCGATGGCTGAACGGCACCGGCGGATGCTCAATCGCAAACATGTGATGGATATGGAATTAACCTCGCGGACGATTCCTCAGCCGGGCGCGTTTCGGCAAGCGGACCGGCCACTGCACGATATGATCCTCCAGCTCGGAATCGGGTATCTCGTCCTCGGTCCCCCGCACCCGGCCCCGCACCGAAACCCCCGCTTCGTGCACCGTGTTGCGGTCGCCGGAAATCAGCGGATGCCACCAGTAGAGATCGCGTCCCTCCGCGACCAGCCGATAACCGCAGCTCGGCGGCAACCAGTTCAGGCTGCGTACGTTTTCCGGAGTCAGGCGGACGCAGTCCGGCACCTGTTCGGAGCGGTTCGCATAATCCTTGCAAGCGCAGAGCCCGGCATCCAGCAGACGACAGGAGACATGGGTGAAATAAATGTCGCCGGTGTCTTCGTCCTCGAGCTTTTCCAGGCAGCAGCGTGCGCAGCCGTCGCACAGGCTCTCCCATTCGGCGCGGGACATCTCCTCCAAAGTCTTGGTCTTCCAGAAGAATCCGTCCTGTCCCGACGGGCGCGAGGATCGTTGCGTCATGCTTCGCTTCTTGGCTGGCTGAAAATCGCGGATGATCAGTCTATGGGCTCCGGACGCATCGCGCGCAAGCGCCGGTCGCGACATGCAATCCGAAAGTGCAACGGCCATTGGTTTATCATCGCCGCTCGGATAGAAGGAAACCGGTTCTCCCGAGGACGCCGGAGGACGTTCCAGCGTCAGGTTTCACGCGCCTTCTTGCGTGCCTTGGGTTTGCCGCAACACTCTTGCATGACGTGCCGACGGCGCCGGACGGGTCGCCGCCGCCCCGCAGATCGGTCACAGGCCCTTGGTGCGAAATATCCTGCCCTCCGATTGGAAAAAGCGAATCCGGCATTTCCTGCTGGACTTCGACGCACGCGTCGATTCAACGCTGTTCTCCTCTGCGGTCGGCGCGCGCGAGCTTTATGAGCGCTTCTCCACCTACATGGACCGTTTCTATGTCGGCCGCTGGAAACGCTGGGTATTCGTCGAGCCTCTATCGGAAGCCGCGACGCTCGGCCTCGGCGGCCTCATCGTCCTGCTGGCGCTGGCGCAGCCGGCGTTCCGCGAAACCGCCGACGAGGACTGGCTCAAGAAATCCGATCTCGCGGTGACGTTCCTCGATCGCTACGGCAATCCGATCGGCAGCCGCGGCATCAAGCACAACGATTCGATCCCCCTCGAGGAATTTCCCGACAACCTGATCAAGGCGACGCTCGCGACCGAAGACCGCCGCTTTTACGATCACTTCGGCATCGACGTCGGCGGCACCTTCCGCGCTCTGGTGACCAACGCGCAGGCCGGCGGCGTACGACAGGGCGGCTCCTCGATCACCCAGCAGCTCGCGAAGAACCTGTTCCTCTCCAACGAACGCACCATCGAGCGCAAGATCAATGAGGCCTTCCTCGCGATCTGGCTCGAGACGCGCCTGACCAAGAATGAAATCCTGAAGCTTTATCTCGACCGCGCCTACATGGGCGGCGGCACCTTCGGCGTCGACGGCGCTGCGCATTTCTACTTCAACAAATCGGTGCGCGACGTCAACCTGGCCGAAGCCGCGATGCTCGCCGGCCTGTTCAAGGCGCCGACCAAATACGCGCCGCACATCAACCTGCCCGCCGCCCGCGCCCGCGCCAACCAGGTGCTCGACAACATGGTGGACGCGGGCTTCATGACCGAAGGCCAGGTGTTCGGCGCGCGGCGCAATCCCGCCACCGCAGTCGACCGCCGCGACGAGAATTCGCCGAACTACTACCTCGACTGGGCGTTCGACGAGATGCGCAAGCTGGTCGATACGTTTCCGCGCTCCTATACCGAGCGCGTGTTCGTGGTGCGCACCGCCATCGACATGAACGTGCAGCACGCCGCGGAAGAAGCGATCGAGAACCAGTTGCGCCAATTCGGCCGGGACTATCACGCGACCCAGGCCGCAACCGTGGTCGCTGATCTCGACGGCGGCGTGCGCGCAATGGTCGGCGGCCGCGACTATGGCGCGAGCCAGTTCAATCGCGCGACCGACGCCATGCGCCAGCCCGGATCGTCGTTCAAGCCGTATGTCTACACCACCGCGCTGCTCAACGGCTTCAAGCCGACATCGACGATCGTCGACGGCCCGGTCTGCATCGGCAACTGGTGCCCGCAGAACTACGGACATTCCTATTCCGGCACGGTGACGCTGACCCAGGCGCTGACGCGCTCGATCAATGTGGTGCCGGTGAAGCTCTCCATCGCGCTCGGCAAGGGCGAGAAGAACCCGGCCAAGGCCGGACGCGCCAAGATCGTCGCGGTCGCCCGCAAGTTCGGCATCGTCACGCCGCTGCCGGATACGCCCTCGCTGCCGATCGGCGCCGACGAGGTCAACGTGCTCGAGCACGCCGTCGCCTATGTGGCCTTTCCGAACAAAGGCAAAGCGGTTACGCCGCACGCGGTTCTGGAAGTCCGTACCGGCGCGGGCGATTCGGTCTGGCGCTACGACCGGGACGGCCCGAAGCCGCGCCAGATCATTCCGCCCTCGGTCGCCTCCGACATGGCCGGCATGATGAGCCACGTGGTCAGCGAAGGCACCGCGCGCCGCGCCATCCTCGACGGCATTCCGGCGGCGGGCAAGACCGGCACCACCAACGCCTATCGTGACGCCTGGTTCGTCGGCTACACCGGCAACTTTGTGTGCGGCGTCTGGTACGGCAACGACGACTACTCACCGACCAACCGCCTGACCGGCGGCGCGCTGCCCGCACAGACCTGGCACGACATCATGACCGCGGCGCATCGCGGGGTCGAAATCAAGGACATCCCTGGGGTCGCCGCGCCGGCGAAGCCGACCGCGGCCGCCGCCGCGAAAGCCACGAGCGACGACGACGCGAAGCCGGCGCCGCCGCCTATCCTGACCAAG
>JBIQHO010000435.1:0-2554 GCA_044508545.1 Bradyrhizobiaceae bacterium
CATCATGGCGCGCAAGGTCGCCTCGACCGGACGGCGCGGATCGGACAGAAAGCTCGCGACCCCCGCCAGCGTCTTGTCCTTCTCGGCATAGAGAACATGCAGGATGGCGCCGACCAGTAGCGAATGGCTGGTCTTTTCCCAATGGTTGCGCTTGTCGAGACTGCCCTCGGGATCGACCAGAATATCCGCGATGTTCTGGACATCGCGGACTTCCCACTCCCCCTGACGGACTTCCAGCAGCGGGTTGTAAGCTGCGGAATGCACATTGGTCGGATCGAACAGCAGGACGCGGCCGTGATGGGACCGGAAGCCGGCCGTCAGATTCCAGTTCTCACCCTTGATGTCGTGCACGATGCAACTTCCCGGCCAGGTCAGCAGCGTCGGCACAACGAGACCGACGCCTTTGCCTGATCGGGTGGGCGCGAAACAAAGGACATGCTCGGGGCCGTCGTGCCGGAGATAGTCCTTGCTGTGCCTGCCAAGGACCACGCCATCGGGACCGAGCAGTCCGGCAGCATGGATTTCCTTGTCCTCGGCCCATCGCGCAGAACCGTAGGTGGCGACGTTGCGCGCCTCGCGCGCCCGGATGATCGACATGAAAAAAGCGGCGGCGATAGCGAACAACGCCCCGGACGTGGCGATGAACGCGCCTTCGGTGAAAATACCGGGCGCATAGGCGTCATAGGAAAACCACCACCAGAAGAAGGCCGGAGGATAATAGACCGGCCATCCCGCAACATCGAACCACGGATTGCCGAGCTGGGGCTGAAAGCCAAGGCGGAAGGCCACCCATTGTGTCGAAGTCCAGACCATCACCAGGACAATGGTGAATACGACAATGATCTGGCCCCAGAGTATTCGGCCACCACGCATACAGGCTCCAATCGGCAAGAGAGTCGGAGCCGATCAAAGAATAGACGTTTTCGAAAGCGGCAACAGGAAAAGCAGGGGTGCCGTGTTGCCGGATACTATCGGCGGCACATCGGACAGGCCCTTTCAGATGCCGATGTCGACAGAACAATTTGCGAGGTGCCAGATCGGCAAAGGCTCAAATCCCGAGCCCTCGTGTTCGCCCCATTTGCCACGATACCGATCCACCCTGCACGATGCCCGCAACCTCGCGGCCGAGCTGGCGGTCGATCACTGGCCGCCATGGGACAAGAGTGAACTCGTGGCTCTTTTCGACAATGGCGAACTTGCCGCTCGACAGATGTGCGATCCCGGTGAACTTGCCGCTGATATTTTCGCCATCGGCAGCCGCCCGGAACGGCAAGCCTTTGCTGCTGGCCATTTCCGCACCGACGCGGGCCACTTCCCTTTCTCGCAGATTGGCGAGCAGGTTGCGCCGATAGAGGATGCGTCCATTCTGCTGTCGCGTGGCAGCGCCCTGTGCGATATGGTGTTCACGCCGCTGGTCCATAGCCTCGCGCACTTGCTGGCCGAACCCTGCCGGGGTAAGGTCCGAGGCGTCCGGTGTGACCAATCGCCGGTCCAGCCAGGTCGCGCCATCGGCGCCGATCTGTTTTTCCAGATCGAAGGTCGAGACGACGCGGATGCTGGGCTGCCGGTTGCGACCGGCATCATAGGCGGTGGCGCGGCTCTCGAAGTCTTCGGGGATGCGCCACTGGTCGGCGTCAATCCGTTCAGCGATGCCGGCGCGGCGCAGCGCCTCCAGTCGCCGGATATGGGCATCCAAATAGCCCTCGTAATCACCGCCCGGTACACGTCCCTCGAACTTCGCCTGTTCGAGGTGGCGGCTCGGTCGGTAGATACCATTTTCCGAGATCGCAGCGATGGTGCGATCAGAGGGACGTTGCGCTGTATCGGCGGGACCGACTTCCACGATGCTGCCGATCCGGGCAACTTCAACGCGGGCCGGATCAATGCCGGGAAGATGGTGTGTTCGCCCGTCGATGCCGTCCACCACGAGCGTCAGGTTCTCGCCCATCTCGTCGGTGAGATATTTGTCCACGACGCGGCCGGTGATGGGTGCCGCGGGTGCGGCATCGTGAAGCTGGAAGGTCATCGGATCACGTTCCTGCCCATCGGCCTTCAGCGCCTTGTGCATGTTGCGGATGATGTCACCGCGCTCACCGAGTTCACGCAGCGCCGGTTCCATCTTCGCGCCAAGCTCCCAGACGCCGGGTGCATGTTCCGTAGCCAGCCCCATCTTTTCCAGCTTGGCGAGACGGCGCAGGCGAAGTGTGCGGTTGAACTGGCGGCGTGCATCTGCCGGTTCGTGGCGCAGATCGAGGAACCTTTCGTCGGCTTCCTCGGTCATGGCGCGGTCGATGCGCGTGAAGCGGTCCTGATCGATTTCGGCAGACAGCTTGCGGCTCTGCTCGATCTCGGTGGCGGGTCCAAGTTCCAGCGTGGTCAGTTCGCTCGCCCGCTCACGAATTCCATTGGCGAGATAATCGCCATTGATGACCAGGTTCTCGCCCAGATCGTCCTTGCCCCGAACGATGACATGGACATGGGGATGGCCGGTATTGTGGTGATTGACCGCCACCCAATCGAGCTTCGTGCCAAGATCGCCCTCAATGCGGCTCAT